>NZ_DATGCW010000183.1:0-2666 GCF_035311605.1 Saliniramus sp. | reverse complement strand
CGGCAGATAGGGTTCGAGCGCGACGCCGGACTCGGCACCCGAGGGCGACATGACGCTGACGGAGGCAACCGCGTCGGCCATGCTCTGGCGCTCGATGAAGATCCGCTCCCCCTGCGTCGTCGCATGCAGGGACTCTTCTTCCAGCGCCGGCTCACGCATCAGCCAATGGGCGGTACGGCGAAGGAGATCGACATGCGGCCCGCCCTCGCGATAGCCCCGCGCCCAGAGCCAGGCGTGATCGGAAAGCAACAGCGCCACACGCCCCTCGCCCTGACGCTCCAGCACCAGCAACGGACGATCCTGTGCGCCCGACATCACCGTCTGCCCCGCAGTAACCCGCGTATCGAGGACGCGCAGCCACTCGCCCCAGGCCGGCGGATCGCTTTCCGATCCCGGAAGACCGCGCGTCACCGGATGGCGCTCACCGGTATCCGTGAGCATCGCCTTGAACGGCTCCTCCAGCACACTGCCGGTGGGCTCGCCCGGAATGATCGGCGCGAGACGGGTGCGGGCAAGCGAGGCGCGCCCGGCGAATTCCGGCCCCGCTGCAAGCAGAACGGCACCACCTTCGCGCACGTAACGCACGATGTTGTCGTAATAGATCGGCGGAAGGATGCTCTGGTTGGCATAGCGATCGAATATGATCAGATCGAACTCGCCGATCTTGTCCTGAAACAGTTCGCGCGTGGGAAAGGCGATCAGCGACAATTCGTCGATCGGGGTGCCGTCCTGCTTTTCCGGCGGGCGCAGGATGGTGAAATGGACGAGATCGACATTCGCATCCGAGCGCAGCAGATTGCGCCATGTCCGCTCGCCCGCATGCGGCTCGCCTGAGACGAGCAGCACGCGCAGATTCTCGCGAATCCCCTCGATCGTCACCACGGCCCGGTTATTGGCCATGGTGAGCTCGTCGGGCAACGCCTCGACCTCGATTTCGACGACATTGGACCCGGCGCGGTCGATCTGGACGGGGATGCGAAAGCGCGCTTCCGTCGGCACCTCCCGGCGCGCGAGACGCTCGCCGTCGCGGCGCACGGTGACCACGGCCGAGCCCGTGCCGCCGCGCTCGCCGATCTTCGCCTCGATCACTTGCGTGCGCCCGACAATGCCGTAGCGCGGGGCGCGGATCAGATCGATCTGCCGATCGGCCTCGTCCGGGTATCCTGTGATCAAGGCATGCAAAGGCCCTGTGAAGCCAAGTTCCTCCGCTGATCCGGGAATGTCATGGGCAACACCGTCGGTCAACATCACCACGCCCGCAACGCGCTCCGGCGGCACGTCGGCGAGCCCGTTGGCGAGCCCGGTGAAGAGTTCCGTTCCAGCGTCACCGGCCGCATCACCCACCTCGATGATGCGCAGCTCTATATTGCGCAAGCCGCCGAAACGCTGCTCCAGCTCGTCGCGGGCAGCCTGCGTCACCTGCGCCCGATCGCCCAGCCGCTGCGAGGTCGACTGGTCCACCACCAGGGCCACGACATCATCGACCGGCTCGCGCTCCTGCGTGACGAAGGCGGGATTGGCGAGCGCGAGCACCAGCACGACCAGCGCAGCCGCACGGAACAGGGCCACAGGCCCGCGTATGAGGATCGCGGCCAGCGCGACCAGAGCCGCAAGAATTGCCGCCACGATCAGCACGGCATCGGGGACCAGCGGTGTGAAGCTCAAACCGGCCAAAGCGTCGCCTTCCTCAATTGCCCAACCGCTCGAGCAGAGCGGGCACATGAACCTGATCGGCCTTGTAGTTGCCCGTCAGCGCGTACATCACGATGTTCATCCCGGCGCGAAACGCCATCTCGCGCTGGCGCGGATCGCTGCCACTCACCGGCAGCATCGCCTCCCCCAGCGACCCGATTGCCCAGGCGCCTGCGAGATCGTTCGCGGTGATGATGATCGGTGACACCGCATCGCCGGCCCGCGCCGGACGCATCCCCTCCTCGATAGGCGCCGGAGGCAGTTCCTCCACCCAGGTCACGCCGGATGCATGCCGTCCCGGCAACTCGTCGAGGATGAAGAACGTCTTGGTCAGGACGTGATCCGGCGGCATCGGCTCGAGCGGCGGCACGTCGACATCGGCGAGCAGCCGGCGCAGATATGCGGCTTCGGGCGAAAGCGCGGAACCGGGGCGCCAGTTGGTCGCCGCGTCGCGGGTATCCATGATCAGCATGCCGCCGTTCTTCATATAGGCGTCGATCCGCTGCATCGCCTCGCGCGACGGCATCGGCGCATCGGGCACGATCGGCCAGTACAGAACAGGGAAGAAAGCGAGTTCGTCCGTCTCGATATCGACGCCAATCGGCGCGCCGGGTTCGAGGGATGTGCGCGCGGCGAGCGCCCGCGACAGCCCGTCGAGCCCCGCCTGGCTGATCTCGTCGACACGCGCGTCATGGGTGCGGACATAGCCAAGCCGGGTCACCATCGCGGCCTCGATATCCTCGATCGTGTCGGCTTGTGCCGTCCCGGGTGCGCCGATCGCGAGGAAGGCGAGCGCAAGCGCACCCGCCCCGAGGACCGCGCGCCGAAAACGGGCAGCGAAGGCGCCGACATGTCCGGACAGCAGCATGGCGAGAATCGTATCAACGAGGAACAGGCCGAGGGCCGCCACGAGAAGTGGCGGACGCAAGTCCACCGTCTCCGCCGGTTCGAGCGGCAGAACGCGCGCATCGAGG
>NZ_DATGCW010000182.1:0-5217 GCF_035311605.1 Saliniramus sp. | reverse complement strand
CGGCGATTTCGACGCGATCGAGCAGACCGCCCGCAGGCTGCGCGACGGTGCAAGCGACGTGGTCTTTCTCGGTACCGGCGGATCAAGCCTCGGTGGGCAGACACTGGCCCAGCTCGTCGATTACATGGTGCCCGGGCTGGGGCGGCTGGATGACGGCCCGCGCATTCACTTCTTCGACAATCTTGACCCGGCCACCTTCGGGCGCGTGCTCGAGGCGCTGCCCCTTGCCACGACGCGGTTCGTCGCGATCTCGAAATCCGGGAGCACCGGCGAGACGCTGATGCAGACAATGGTGGTGATGCGCGCGCTCTCGGATGCCGGGCTCAAGATCGGCGAGCATGTTTTCGGTCTTTCCGAACCGCGCAAGGAGGGTACGAAGAACGCCCTGCGCGATCTGCTGGAGCCGGAAGGGTCGCCGTTCCTCGAACACCATACCGGCATCGGCGGGCGCTATTCGGCGCTGACCAATGTGGGACTCCTGCCCGCAGCGGTGATGGGCCTCGACATCGCTGCGATCCGCCGGGGCGCCGCTTCGGTCTATGCGCCGATCCGGGCCGCAGAACTGCCGGCAAAGGACATCCCTGTGGCAAACGGCGCCGCCTTGATGACGGCCGCTGCGCTGGAGGGCAAGGCGGTATGCGTCACCATGGCCTATGCCGACCGGCTGGAGCGGTTCACGCGATGGTGGGTGCAGCTCTGGGCCGAGAGTCTGGGCAAGGACGGCAAGGGCTCGCAGCCCGTCGCCGCCATCGGCCCGGTCGACCAGCATTCGCAGTTGCAGCTCTATCTCGCCGGCCCGAACGACAAGATCTTCACCGTGATCACGACCGATTGCGCCGGCAAGGGTCCCGAGATCGACGCGGCGCTGGCGGAGAAGGCGGGCGAGCCGGGCTTTGCCCGCAAGACCATCGGCGATCTCGTCGCGGCGCAGGGCCGCGCCACGGCGGACACGCTCGCGCGCAATCATCGCCCGACGCGCACCATTCATGTGGACCGGCTTGATGAAGAGCATCTCGGTGCGCTGATGATGCATTTCATGCTGGAGACGATCCTCACCGGCTATGCGCTGGGCATTGATCCCTTCGACCAGCCCGCCGTTGAGGAGGGCAAGGTTCTCGCGAAGCAATATCTCGCAGAGGGCCCCAGGGCGTGATGCAGGCCCGACCATGACGCATCTCGTTCTCGTCGGCGGCGGGCACGCGCATGCACTGGCCTTGCGCGGCCTTGCGCTCGACCGCGAACAGGGGTTGCGCATCACACTCGTCGCTCCGGAGCGTTACTCACCCTATTCCGGCATGCTGCCCGGGCATATCGCGGGGCTCTACAGCTTCAAGGCGATGCATATCGATCTGGAGCGCCTCTCGGAAGCGGCGGGGGCGACATTCGTACGCGCCCGCGCCATCGGCTTTCATGGCGCAGAAAAGCGCATTGCGCTGGATGACGGCGAGAGCCTCAGCTTCGACATCGCCTCGATCGATATCGGCATCACACCCGATCTCGATGCCATCAACGGTGCGCGCGCGCATGCTTTTGCGGTCAAGCCTATCGGATCGCTCATCCCGAAGCTCGAAGGGCTGATCGCCCAGGCGCGACACCCGGACGGCCCGCGCCGGATGCTCGTCATCGGCGGTGGTGCGGCGGGCACCTGCCTCGCTTTCGCGTTGCTGCACAGATTGCGGCGCGAAGCCGGTGGCCGCGCGATCGACGTGGCGCTGGCGACGGCGCAGGAGATCGCCCCGGAAATCAACGCCGCCGCGCGCTTCTTCCTGCGCCGCGCCCTGCGCAGGGTCGGGATCACCCTGCATGAGCACAGCCGCATCGCGCGCATCGGCCCCGATGGCGCGCAGACCGGGGACGGGCGTGATATCGCTGCGGACGCGGTGCTCGTCGCTTCGCATGCAAAGGCACCGGCGGTCCTGGCTGAAGGCGATCTCGCGCGCACGCCGGAGGGTTTTCTGGCAATCGGGGAAGATCTGCGGGTCCAAGGCCGGGATTCCATCTTCGCCGTGGGTGATTGCGCCACGATGACCGCGCATCCGCGTCCCAAGGCGGGCGTCTTCGCCGTGCGTCAGGGGCCTGCCCTTCGCCGCAACATTCGTGCCCTTGTTCGTCGCGAGGCACTCACCCCACATATACCGCAAAAGGACTGGCTGATGCTGATCGCCACCGGTGACGGACGCGCCGTCGCCTCGCGCGGAAGCAGCTTCGCTTTCGCCGGGCGTCTGCCCTGGTTGGCAAAGGACCGGATCGACCGGCAATTCATGGCGCTGTTCGATCATGATACGCTTCCGACGAAACCGTGAAGCATGCGGGCCGGTTCGCTCTTGACCTGACGCCGCTCCCGTTTTCCAAAGGACATGAAGCTTCATCTGCGACAGGGGTCCTCGCGTGTTCGAATCGGTACTTATCGCCAATCGCGGCGAAATCGCCTGCCGGATCGTCAGGACGGCGCAAGCGCTCGGCATGCGCACCATCGCGGTGCATTCGCAGGCGGATGCGGATGCGCTGTTCGTGCAGATGGCCGACGAGGCCTGGGAGATCGGCCCGGCCCCGGCGGCGGAATCCTATCTGCGCATCGACAAGGTGATCGATGTGGCGCTCAAAAGCGGCGCGCAATGCATCCATCCGGGCTATGGTTTCCTCTCCGAACGCGCGGAATTCGCCGAGGCCTGCGCCGAGAACGGCATCGCCTTCATCGGCCCGCCCGCCTCGGCGATCAAGGCTATGGGGCTAAAGGATGCGGCCAAGGCGCTGGCGCAGAAGGCCGGTGTACCCGTCGTGCCGGGCTATCACGGCAGCAGGCAGGAACCCGATTTCCTGCGCCAGAAGGCTTACGAAATCGGCTATCCGGTGCTGATCAAGGCGGTCGCCGGCGGTGGCGGAAAGGGCATGAAGCGGGTCGACAAGGCCACGGAATTCGACGATGCGCTGGCCTCCGCCATGCGCGAGGCACAGGCCTCCTTCGGCGATCCACGTGTTCTGGTCGAGAAATACGTGCTCTCCCCGCGCCATGTGGAAATCCAGATTTTCGCCGATCAGCACGGCAATGTGGTGCATCTGAACGAGCGCGACTGCTCGCTTCAGCGTCGGCACCAGAAGGTGGTCGAGGAAGCGCCGGCGCCGGGCATGACGCCGGATATGCGCGCCGCGATGGGCAAGGCCGCCGTCGAGGCCGCCCGCGCCGTCGGTTATGTCGGTGCCGGCACGGTGGAATTCATCGCCGATGGGCGGGAGGGCTTGAGGCCAGACCGCTTCTATTTCATGGAAATGAACACGCGGCTGCAGGTCGAGCATCCAGTGACCGAGGCGGTGACGGGGCTGGATCTGGTGGCGTTGCAGTTCCGCGTCGCCCATGGTGAGGCGCTTTCCTTCACGCAGGAAGAGGTGCGCCTCGAGGGCCACGCTGTCGAGGCGCGGCTCTATGCCGAGGATCCCGAGAAGGGTTTCCTTCCCTCGACCGGACGGCTCTGGGCGCTGGAACTGCCGGAGGATTTCGGTATCCGTGTCGATTCCGGCGTCGAGGCCGGCGACGAGGTCAGCCCGTTCTACGATCCGATGATCGCCAAGATCATTGCGCGCGGAGCCGATCGCGACGAGGCGCTCGATCGCCTCTCGCAGGCGCTCGGTGAAACGCTCGTCGCGGGACCACGCACGAACGCCGCCTTTCTGAAGAAACTCGTCGACGCACAGGCCTTTCGTGAAGGCGCTTTCGATACCGGCTTCATCGACCGGAATCTCGAACAGCTCGGCGCCGTGGAGCGCCCGCTCGATCCGATCGCTGTCGCGGCTGGGGCGCTCGCGCTGGTGCGGCGCGACCATGACCGTAACGCGCTTGCGGGCAGCGTCGCCATCGGGGATCTCCCCGGCCCATGGTGGGCGAGCGACGGATTCCAGCTCGTCGGTCAGCGCCAGACCGGCCTGCCCCTGATGGTGGACGGCACACGCATCGAGGGCGCGCTCACCTGGGACGCGGAAGGCCCTGCCTTCGAGCTGCCCGGCGCAAAATCGCCCCCCGGTGCCGTCGAGGCGAGCGTCGTCGAGGCTGGCGAAACCATGCTGGTCCTGCGCGAGGGGCGCCAGACACGCGTCGCGATCCATGACCCGACGGCCGTCGATCTCGAACATCTCGATGCGGGCGGCCTCATCAAGGCCCCGATGCACGGCAAGCTGGTGGCGCTCTTCGTCGAAACCGGCCAGAGCGTCGAGAAGGGCCAACGGGTCGCAGTGGTCGAGGCGATGAAGATGGAGCATGTTCTCACCGCGCCCCTCGACGGCGTGATCGGCGAGATCGCGGCGGCGATCGGCGATCAGGTTGGCGAAGGTGCGCGGATCACGGTGGTGCTCGAGGAGGGCGATACGGCATGAGCAAGCGGGTTGCGATGGTTCTGGGCGGTCTCGTCCTCGCGATCAGCCTCATCGCCTATGTCGGCTATCTGCTGCAGCAATTCGGTCAGGAATGCGATTCGACACTGCGGCATTGCGATGTCGCACAGGAGGAGATCGCCTTTCTCGAAGGCCAGTGGTGCGCCGCGATCGATCCACAGGCCCTGCGCGAGCGCATCGTCTTCGAGGAGGAACGCATCATGCTCCTGCGCGACGGCGCGCTGGCGGCACGCCAAGATGAATGGCGCGAAATGCGCGTCTTCGCCTCCATGGGAGCGCTGGTTTATTTCGAACATGATCTGGAAACCGGCGAGCGCCTGACCGGCGAATTGACATTGCGCGCCGACGGGCCCGACCGACGCTTCATGATCGACGGCCCCAATGAAATCGAATGGGTACGCTGCGCCGAGAGCTGAAGCGCATGACCGTGAAGGGATGCATCATGACCGAGACGCCGGATACGAGCTTCGATGCGAACGGCACACCCTTCACGGAATATGCCGAGCCACAGGCCGCAATCGACGCCCTGAGCCGCCACTATGAAGACGCCGCCGAGACTCTGCGCGGCGCGATCACGCGCTTCGTCAGGGAAGGCATACCGCCTGATCCGCAGAAGCGTGCGCGCTTTCGGTATCCGGAATTGCGGGTCGTCTATACCGAAGGCGCCAGGCCTCCACGCACGCAACGTGCCTTCGCCAAGCTTCTCGGCACGGGCATCTATGCCACCACCCTCACCCATCCCGAAGCGTTTGCGGGCTATCTCCTCGAACAGCTCACCCCGCTGGTGAACGAATACGGCGCGCGCCTTCAGGTCGGGCCGGGGGCACAGGAAAT
>NZ_DATGCW010000181.1:0-4609 GCF_035311605.1 Saliniramus sp. | reverse complement strand
CAAGGGCTCGCGGCCGTTCACGAGATGAGCCAGGGTCGCTCCGGGCGCGGTTTCATTCTCGTCCTGACCTATCTCATGGTCCTGCTCAGCCAGGGCCTCGTCTTTCTGCCGCTGATCATGTTCGGCCTCACCGATACGGCGCTCGGTATCCGCGAGCGGATGCGCGCCAATGCCTCGGGCCGCAACACGGGTGGCGGCCCACCTCTCTCTTAACGACAGTCAACAGGAGTTCGAAACATGGATGTCATTCTCTTGGAACGCGTTCCCAAGCTCGGCCAGATGGGCGAAGTGGTGAAGGTTCGCAATGGTTACGCCCGCAATTTCCTTCTGCCCCAGGGCAAGGCCCTGCGCGCCAGCAAGGCCAATCGCGAGCATTTCGAGGCGCAGCGCGCCCAGCTCGAGGCCCGCAACCTCGAACGCCGCAAGGAAGCCGAAGGCGTTGCCGGCAAGCTCGACGGGCAGACCTTCGCCATCATCCGCCAGGCCGGCGAGACGGGCGTGCTCTACGGTTCGGTCGCGACCCGCGACATCGCGGAAGTCGTCACCGAAAACGGTTTCACCGTGGGACGTAACCAGATCGAGCTGAACCAGGCGATCAAGAATCTCGGCCTGCACGCGGTCAAGGTGCAGCTGCATCCGGAAGTCGAGATCACCATCACCATGAACGTCGCCCGTTCGCTCGATGAAGCCGAGCGCCAGGCACGCGGTGAAGACGTCACCGCCCGCGAGGCCTTCGATCTCGACGAGCTCGGCCTCGAAGTCGGCGCAGCGCTCGAAGAAGACGTCGAGGAAGCCCACCCCCGCGGCGAGGCTGCCGAGGCCGGCGAAGGCGAAGACGACGATCGCAGCTGAGCGCTGCGGCGTTTCAGCGATGCGCAAAAGAAGGCCGGCGCCGCAGCGTCGGCCTTTTTCGTTGGCGCAATGACCTTACCCACGCGGATCGATTCGCGGGAGCATGACGAGGCCGACAAGGAAACCGCCGATATGCGCCTGCCAGGCGACACCGCCCTCGCTGATGCCGAGCGGTCCGGCGCCGACACCGAAGAGAAAGTTCAGAGCGAACCAGATCCCGAAGAAAACCATCGTGCGCTGGTTGCGCAGCATTTCCGGCAGGGTCTCGCGCGGCCGCAGATGCGCATGCGAGTCAATCAGGCCACCCCCATGGGGGGTGCGCGTGAAGACAAACCAGGCAGCCGCTCCCATCATGCCGGACACGACAGCGGAAGCGCCGACCATCGGCGTGAAATCATGCATGTTCGTGAGCCAGTGCGCGAGCGTTCCACCCAAAGCCGTCAGCAGGCAGAGGAGCAGAAACCGCCCCTCGCCCAGCCGTCGCGCCACGGGCGTACCGAACGCTGCCAGCCAGAACACGTTGAGCAGGACATGCGACCAGGATCCATGCAGCAGCGCATAGCTCAGCGGCCCGAAGAGTGAATTGGGTGCCTCGACAAGCACCATGCGCATGAGGCTCAACGCACGCGGATCGAGGGCGCCACCACCGGTCAGCCGCTCGAAGATCGCCTCTTCAGCCGCTGGGTTGAGCCAAAGAGTCCAGCTGCCCGGCACGAACCCGAAACGGAAGATCGTCTCGACCTCGAATTGCGAACTGCTCAGCGACAGCACGAGATGGATCCCGAGCAGAACGGCACAGATCACAATGATGATGCGCGGCAGGTGAAACAGCGGTTCGCGCGGCGGCGGCGGCGGGGATAGCGGATGAGGCTGCATGCTTGCTCGGGACGCGGGGGACGGACCATGACTGAGAGGCCGACGGCCCCGGCTCTCGGTCTGTGAAAAAAGATCGGGGAGGGTCGGCACCCTCCCCGATCCGAAGGATATCGTGTCCGGCATGTGATTTTGCAATCCATGTGCCAGGACACGGGTCTCCTTTGGGGCGAAACGCCCCCACCTCCCGTCCCGGAAGGTCGACAGACACGCCGTGACAAGCGCTCATTACCTAACGTCAAGCACCTTAATCCGCCGGCACGGATTGACAACGTCAACGTTTCGTTAACCTTAACGAATGGTTTCCAGAACGCAACCCATGCGTTCAGGCATAATTTTCGCTAACCATATCCTTCACAGTTCCAAACCGGGCTTTCCGGCGCTCATCCGGTGGGGAGCTGGTTCAAAAACACACAATCCCGCCCCAATCGGCGGGACGGAGAGGCCGTTATGAAACATGCCGCGACCCGGATGCTCTTTTCCTACTGGGACTCGCTGCGCGGGGAGCGCGCTGCGCCGGAACGTGGCGAGGTCGAGCCGGGGGAGATCCGCCATATCCTGGCCGACACTTTCATTCTCGAAATCGAGGAGGAGATCTGCCGCTTCCGGCTCGCCGGAACGCGCATCTGTGCGTTGTTCGGGCGTGAGCTCAAGAGCTCACCCTTCACCGCTCTGTGGGATCCAGCGACACCGGATGACGGCAATCGCCAGATCGAGATCGTCACCAGCGAGACCGCCGGTATCGTCTCGGGCGTTGTCGGCCATACGGCCCGCGGCGACACGCTCGACATGGAACTGACCCTCCTGCCGCTGCGCCATCGCGGACGGACACAGGCCCGTGTGCTGGGGGCACTTTCGCCGGCACTAATTCCGCACTGGATCGGCTTCGACAATCTCAGCCATCTGAGCCTGAATTCAATGCGTGTGATCTGGCCAATCGGACGCACGGAAACCCGGGAATTCGCCTGCGACGACGATCCGGTCGAGCGCCGCCGGCGCTTCGTGGTGCATCAGGGTGGGCGCGGCTGAATCGAGACGCACATTATTCGCAACATTTTTGGGTTGTGATCGAACTCTCTAAGGCACCGTTAACCGGCGCGCCCTATCCTTTTCCGGCATGAAGATCCACTGTGCGGGGTGAGCGGAAATCATGGGTGCGGCAGAAGCGAGAGCAGACACGGAGAAGGCGGTCCCGGCATACCGCTCCGACCGCCGTCGTTTCGCGCGTGTGAAGGTTTCCCTGCTCGGACGCTACATGCTTTCGAACCGACAGGAATATCCTTGTCAGAGCGCTGATTTTTCGCCCGGTGGCGTCGCGCTCGTCGCGCCGGTCATCGGTGCGATCGGTGAACGGGTGGTTTGCTATTTCGAGCATATCGGTCGTATCGAAGGCCAGATCGTGCGCCATACCGATACGGGCTTTGCCATCACCATCAATGCCACACCGCGCAAGCGCGACAAGCTCGCCTCGCAGCTGACCTGGCTGGCCAACCGGCACGAGCTCGGCCTTCCCGAGGATCGCCGCCACGAGCGCATCGTTCCGATCCACAAGAACGTGACGCTGCGTCTCGACGAAGGCTTCGACGTCGAAGGCAAGTTGATCGACGTCTCGCTTTCCGGCGCCGGCATCGCCCTGGATGTGCGCCCGGCCATCGGCCTCGGTGTCGTGGTCGGCAGCACCCCGGCGCGCGTGGTGCGCCATTTCCCCGACGGGATCGCCGTGCAGTTCAACCTGCCGATCGCGGCCGACAGGTTCGACGAGAACATCGTTTTGTAGAGACGCCGGCCCCGCAGCTGCCACCATGGCGGAGATTTCGGCGCCCGCCCCTGCTTTCTGCTGTTTTCTACCTGCCAGAATCCTCATATAGGCAGAGTGATCTCGATCACCCGGGGTAGAATCGTTTGCTCAGAACTTCCGATATCCTCGTCCGGCTCGCCGCCTCGACGACAGGTGACCGCATCACCCTGTTCGAGATCGTCGCACGTATCCGCGCGCGCGCCTTCGGCGTGTTGCTGATCCTCTTCGCCGCTCCCAATGCCCTGCCGATGCCGCCGGGTTTCTCGACATTCTCCGCGATCTTCATACTGCTCGTGGCCATCCAGCTCATGTTCGGGCGCACGGCGCTGTGGATACCCCGGCGTCTCGGCTACAAATCGGTCTCTCGGCAGCAGCTCGACCGCGTGATCGCCTGGATCGTCCCGAAGCTCATACGGATCGAGCGCTGGAGCAAACCGCGCTATATCAGGCTCACCCGTCAGAATGCACGCCGGCCTTTGGGTATTCTCATCATCATCCTGGCCCTGATCATGGCATTGCCGATTCCGATCATTGGCAACATGCCGCCGGCGATCGCGATTACCCTGATGGGTTTCGGCATGTTGGAGCGTGACGGAGTCTGGGTCGGTGCCGGTGTCGTGGTCGCACTGATCGACATCGCCGTCATCATCGCGCTGGCCTTCGGTTTCGCCACGATCGGGATGGCCATCTATGACGGAATGCCCCTTCCCTTCTAACGGGCCATGAGCGAGCTCGTCCTGCCTCACGCCGCCGTGACGCGACGCCCTGGCAGCCGGCGCGGTGTCTTGCCGAGCAGCCGATCAACCTCATCGGCACAGATCGGTCGCGAAAACAGGAAGCCCTGCATTTCATGACATCCCAGCGCCATCAGGAAACGGTGCTGCTCAGGCGTTTCTACCCCTTCCGCTGTGACCGTGAGGCCCAGAGCCCGGCCAAGATGCACGATGGAATGCACCAGAATGGCCGATTCTCCCATTTCATCCAGGCTCTCGAGGAAGGACTGGTCGATCTTGATCTTGTCGAAGGCGAAACGGCGCAGATAGATCAGCGACGAATACCCCGTGCCGAAATCATCCAGGGCGAGCG
>NZ_DATGCW010000180.1:0-2017 GCF_035311605.1 Saliniramus sp. | reverse complement strand
GGCCATGTCCATGATCACGTCGGTACCGACGTTCGAGGTCAGCAGGATCAACGTGTTCTTGAAGTCGATCAGCCGCCCGTTGCCGTCCTCCATCACGCCCTTGTCGAAGACCTGAAAGAACAGTTCGTGAATGTCTGAATGTGCCTTTTCGACCTCGTCGAGCAGAACCACCGAATAGGGCTTGCGCCGCACCGCTTCGGTCAGGCGACCGCCCTCGCCATAGCCGACATATCCCGGCGGTGCCCCTTTCAGCAGTGAGACGGTATGCGCTTCCTGGAACTCGCTCATGTTGATGGTGATGACATTCTGCTCGCCGCCGTAAAGCTCTTCAGCGAGTGCGAGCGCGGTTTCGGTCTTGCCCACGCCCGAGGGGCCGCACAGCATGAAAACGCCGATCGGCTTGTTGGGGTTCGATAGCCCCGCGCGATTGGTCTCGATCCGCTTGGCGATGGCGCGCAGCCCATGATCCTGACCGATCACGCGTTCCTGCAGGTGCTCAGCGAGGTTGAGTACGGCCTGCAATTCGTCCTGCACCATCCGCCCCGCCGGGATGCCCGTCCAGTCGGAAATCACGCTGGCCACCGCCTGTGCATCGACATGAGCATAGACCATGCGATCATCGGGATTGCCGGATTCCAGATCTGCCATGCGGGCATGCATTTCAGCGCGCGCTTCGGCTGGGTCGACAGCGTCGCTCCTGGCTTCGGCGGCGGCATCCGAAGCCGCGTCCTCTTCCTCGGGGCGGGCATCGGCCACGTCGTCCACATCGCGGCCCTCGGCCACGGCGATGGATTTGCGCAGCGCCAGAACCTGATCGACGATCTCCTTTTCCCTGGCATACATCGTCTCGGTCGCGGCCAGATCTTCGATCAATTGCGCCTTTTCCGCCTCGGCCTCGATCAGGCGCTCCTCGTTGGTTTCGCCCAGATCGCGTTCGGCGACCTTGGCGGCGATTTCGGTGTCGAGCGCGGCGATGCGTTCCTTCGTGTCCATGATTCTTGCCGGAACCGAGGACTGGCTGACCGCCACCCGCGCGCAGGCGGTATCGAGCAGTGACACCGCCTTGTCCGGCAATTGCCGCGCGGGGATGTAGCGCGAGGACAGGGTGACGGCAGAAACGATCGCTTCATCCGAGATGCGCACGTTGTGATGCGCCTCCATCGGCGCGAGGATACCGCGCAGCATGTAGCAGCACCGCTCGATATCAGGTTCGTCGACGTTGATGGGCTGAAACCGTCGTGTCAGCGCCGGGTCTTTCTCGATATGCTGGCGGTATTCGGACCATGTCGTTGCGGCGATGGTGCGCAGAGTGCCGCGCGCCAGTGCCGGTTTCAAAAGGTTGGCGGCGTCGCCCGTCCCGGCCTGTCCTCCCGCCCCGATCAGGGTATGCGCCTCATCGATGAACAGGATGATCGGCGTGGCCGAGGATTGCACCTCGTCGATCACGGATTTCAGACGCTGTTCGAACTCTCCCTTCATCGACGCGCCCGCCTGCATCGACTGGATGTCGAGCATGTGCAGCCGCGTCCCCTTGAGCTTGGGTGGCACTTCGCCAGCGGCGAGCCATTGGGCAAACCCCTCGACCACCGCGGTCTTGCCCACGCCCGCTTCGCCGGTCAGAATCGGGTTGTTCTGGCGGCGGCGCAGAAGGATGTCGATCACCTGCCGAATTTCGTCATCACGGCCCACCACCCGATCAAGCTTCTTCGCCTGCGCCTCGGCGGTCATATCCACTGAGAATCGGCCAAGAGCCGTTGCCGCGCCGGAACGATCCTCGTCGCCCGTGTCGCCGCGCCCGGCACTGCTCAGCCCGGTGCCGTCCATCGGCGGCATGTTCTCTTCTTCGGATTCGGACCAGAGCGTGCGGCTGTCTTGCGCCAGTTGGTCCACGGAAATCTGGTCGAAGTCCTTGGAATACCGCACCAGCCCACGCCGCAGAGCCGGATCGTTCAGCAGGGCTACCAGAACATGACCGGTGCGGATCTGCGCCTCGCCAAAGAAAAGGGTGGCGTAGGTC
>NZ_DATGCW010000179.1:0-3370 GCF_035311605.1 Saliniramus sp. | reverse complement strand
CAAGTCGCCCTACTGGCATCTTTCGGTCGAGGCGGGATGCTGGCGTGCCACGGTCTATAACCGCATGTACCATCCGCGCGGCTATACCCGCCCAGATGACGGCGGTGCGATGGCGGAATACGACGCTCTCATCAATCACGTTACCATGTGGAACGTCGCCGTCGAGCGGCAGATCCAGGTCAAGGGGCCCGATGCGGAGGCCTTCGTCAATTACGTCATCACCCGCGACGCCACCAAGATCCAGCCCATGAAGGGCAAATACGTCATCCTGTGCAACGAGGAAGGCGGCATCCTCAACGATCCGGTGCTGCTTCGCATCGCGGAAGACGAGTTCTGGTTCTCGATCTCCGACAGCGACCTCGAACTCTGGATGCGGGGTGTGAATATCGGCAAGGGTTTCGATGTGACGATCGCGGAGATCGACGTCTCCCCGGTGCAGATCCAGGGCCCTAAATCGGAAGACCTGATGGCCGATCTGTTCGGCGATGCCGTGCGCGATCTGCCCTTCTACGGGCTGATGGAGGGCCGGGTCGCCGGTTGCGACGTGATCGTCTCGCAAACCGGCTTCACCGGCGAGAAGGGCTACGAGATCTATCTGCGCGACGCCACGCTGCATGCGGAGAAGATGTGGGATGCGGTACTCAAAGCTGGCGAGAAGCACCAGCTCATGGTCATCGCCCCGGCCCACCACCGGCGCATCGCGGCGGGCATTCTCTCCTGGGGCCAGGATATCGACCAGGAGACACTGCCCTTCCAGTGCAATCTCGCCTATCAGGTGCCGCGCCTGAAGACCGCCGATTATATCGGCAAGGCGAAGCTCGAGGCCGTGCGCGACGAGCTCGAGGCGGGACGCCATCCCTTCAAAAACATCATGGTGGGGATGAAGCTCGGCGGCAAACCGATCACCGACTACGCGCCCGATTTCTGGCTGGTCTCCGGCCCGCAGGGCGGCGAGCCGATCGGCTATGTCACCTCGCCCTGGTACTCGCCGGAGCTCGGAGCGAACATCGCCCTCGCCTGGGTCCCCGTCGAATACAAGGAACTCGGCACCCCGCTCAACGTCTGGCTTCCCGACGAATATGCCGAGACGCCCGGCGTCGCGGTGGCAGCGGAGGTCTGCGCGGTGCCCTTCCGGCCCTCCGTCAATGCGAATGCCCGCGAACGCGCGGCCTCGCAGGGACGCGACTACGCCTTCTGAGCGAATGATCCGGGAAGCGCCGCGCCAGGCGCTTCCCGCCGATCTCACGAATGATGCGCCGAAAGCCTGCAACCGAGCGAGGCGGCCATGGACGGATTTCGCGAATTTCAGGCGATCACGGGGGATGCCGCGCCGCTCACTCCTGCCGGGCGGATGGCCCAGCTTCTGGAGGAGGCCTCGATCGAGATCGCCCCGCGCCAGATCGCTGAGGGTGTCCCGGCACCGGGCGCGCCTGATCCGGTGGGGGAAGTCTTCGTGCCCTTTCTGCCCGGTGCGGATTTCGATCAGACGCTGGATGTCTGCCGCGACCTGTCGCGGCGTGGCTTCATACCCGTGCCGCATCTGCCCGCCCGCGCCGTGCCCGATCACGACACGCTCACGCGCTTTCTCGACGGCCTTACCGCGCACGGTGTCACAAGGCTCTTGCTGATCGCCGGCGATGCGCCCCGCCCTGCCGGGCCGTTTGGCGATACGCTCGGCCTTATCGACATGCCGCAATTCGCCGATGCGGGCCTGACCCGGCTCTATGTCGCCGGGCATCCGGAGGGCCATCCCCATGCGGATGAGGTGACACTCATGGCGGCGCTGCGGCGCAAGCAGGCGCATGCCCGTAGGCACGGCCTGCCGCTGACCGTCGTGACGCAGTTCAGCTTCGACGCCGCCCCGGTCATCGCCTGGTGCGGGCGTCTGCGCGAGGCGGGGATCGACGCGCCCGTGCGGATCGGTATTCCCGCGCCGGTGGGGATGGGCACGCTGATCCGCTTCGCCATGCGTTGCGGTGTCGGTGCCTCGGCGCGGCTGCTGGGCCGGCGGCCCGATGCACTGCAGATGCTCAAGCGTTTCGATCCACTGCCCTTGATCGCGGGCTTCGCCGGATCAGATGACGCGAACCCGCCCACGAACCTTGCAGGGGTTCACCTGTACTGTTTCGGCGGCGCGGCGCAGGCTCTGTCCTGGCGCGCGCAGGCCCTCGATGATCTGCGCGCAACGGCCCAACGAGAAACCGCACATGCCGAGGATGCCGCATCATGAACACCTTTCCCCAGACCCGCTTTTCGCAGGGCGCGATTACGCGCCAGGCCGATCTCCCGCCGCCCGGCGCGCCCGATATCGAGATCGCCCGCGCCGCACGCATGCGCCCGATTCTCGGTCTCGCGGAGGAAAAACTCGGCCTTAGCCCCGATGCGCTGATCCCGCACGGGCACTACAAGGCCAAGCTTACCCACGACGCGATCGCGGGCCTGCGCGACAAGCCGCGCGGCAAGCTCGTTCTCGTCACCGCGATCACGCCGACCACCGCCGGTGAGGGCAAGACCACGACGAGCGTGGGGCTCAATGACGGGCTCAACCATCTTGGCGCGCGTTCCATCGTCTGCCTGCGCGAGCCGGCGCTCGGGCCATGCTTCGGCATGAAGGGTGGCGCCGCCGGCGGCGGGCGGGCGCAATTGCTGCCGATGGAGGACATCAACCTGCATTTCAACGGCGATTTCCACGCCGTCACCGCTGCGCATAATCTGCTCTCGGCCATGCTCGACAACCATCTGCACTGGGGCAACGCCCAGGATATCGATGTGCGCCGCATCACCTGGAAACGTGTCATCGACATGAACGACCGGGCCCTGCGCAACATCACCATCGGCCTCGGCGGTCCGGCCCATGGCGTGCCGCGCGAGGATGGATTCGACATCATCGCTGCCTCGGAAGTGATGGCGATCCTCTGCCTCGCCGAGGATCTCGACGATCTGCAACGCCGGCTCGGCGCCATCGTCATCGGCTATCGCCGCGACAAGACCCCCGTCACCGCCCATGATATCGGCGCCGACGGGGCGATGGCTGTGCTCTTGCGCGACGCGCTCCAGCCCAATCTGGTTCAGAGCATCGAACACGCGCCCGCCTTCGTGCATGGCGGGCCGTTCGGCAACATCGCCCATGGCTGCTCTTCGGTGATCGCCACCAAGGCGGCCCTGGCGCTCGCCGATATCGTCGTCACCGAAGCTGGATTCGGCGCTGATCTGGGCGCCGAGAAATTCCTCGACATCAAATGCCGACAGGCGGATCTGCGTCCGGATGCGGCGGTGCTGGTCTGCACCGTGCGCGCGCTCAAGGCACAGGGCGGGGTGGCGAAGGCTGATCTCGGTCGCGAGGACGTCGAAGCCGTGCGGCGCGGCGCAG
>NZ_DATGCW010000178.1:0-3702 GCF_035311605.1 Saliniramus sp. | reverse complement strand
CGACGGCGGTGAAGAGAAAAAGCCCGGCAGGGCCGGCGAGGTTCATCACCCCGGCGGCGAGAAGCGGCCCCAGCGTGGCGCCGGCGGAATAGGTCAGCACCAGCCCGCCGCTGGCCGCGATCCGCTCCTCGCGTTCGAGGTGGTCATTGGTATGGGCCACGCAGAGCGGATAGAGCACGAAGGCGATACCGCCGAACACCGCGCCGAGGATCAGCAGTGCAATCTGGCCGCCTGCGGGTGCTGCGATCATCGCCACAGAGGTCAACGCGCCGGCAATGATCACGCCGACGATGACGAGGCGCCGGTCGATCAGATCGGACAGGCGCCCGACGGGCCATTGCAGGATCACGCCGCCGAAGATGATGGCGCTCATGAACCACGCCGTCTGCCTCAGATCAAAACCGATCCCCGAGGCGTAGACCGGCGCCAGCGCATAGATCGCGCCGATCACCAGTCCCGAGGAGATGCAGCCGAAGATCCCGAGCGGGGATGCCTCGTAGAGGCGCCTGAAGCTCAGCGAAGCGATATCCGGCAGAAGCGGTGGCGCCATCCGCGTCATCGCCACCGGCACGGCGGCGAGGCTGAGCACCACCCCCATCATGATGAAGAGCAGAAAGCCGGTCTCGTCCGGCACGCCGATCATGAACTGGCCGGCGGACTGGGCGAGATACATGCAGCTCATGTAGCTGGCGAGCAGCGCGCCGCGATTCTGCGTCGTGGCAGAGTCGTTGAGCCAGCTTTCGATGCAGACGAACAGGCCGGCCATGCAGAATCCCTGCACGAAGCGCAGCACCGCCCACGGAATCGGATCGAGATAGACCGGATAGGCCAGCGTGCTCGCTGTCACAATCGCCGTGAAAGCAGCGAAGGCGCGGATATGACCGATGCGCGTGACAATGCGGAAGGTCTGCAGCGAGCCGAGCGTCAGCCCGCCGAAATAGGCCGCCATGACGAGGCCGATAATCGGCGTCGCCACCTCCGCCTCGTTCATGCGGATGCCGAGGATTGTCCCGAGCGGCCCCGACCCGGCCATCAGCAGGATGGTTGCGACCAGAAGGACGAGGACCGGGCGCAGCGCGTCTTTGAAGGCCATGATGGTGATGCTTTGTCGCAGGAGTTCGAGGCAGGCCGGGTGCCTGTACGGTGTGGCGGATTTGCGGCATCGGCAAGCCTTTTCGCAAGCGAATCCCGAAAGCTCCAAACGGTTTTCGTAGCTGGCTTTGAGGGCGATCATCGCGTGCGCGATCCGGATGGCGTGCCGACGCGATTTCCCGGTGAAGCGCGTAAATTTTGAGCAACCTTAAAGTGCAATTTGCGCAAGCGCCGCCTGTTTATCCGCCATGCTCCGGATGGCATTTCATATGTTTCGTGCCAAACTGATGGTTCGAGACGAATCGGTCTGGAGCCGATTCCGTTTCAGGGACGCCTGCGACGTGATGTGATCTGGCTCCTGCCGCATTTGCCGGGCAACCTGTCTGTGAATCAGCAGGTTAGCTGAGGAATGTGACGCTTGATGGAGGCAGATGCATGTATCCGAGCGACGACCTCTTCTCCTCCTTCGCCCGCAGTTACGAAGCGCGGCGCGAAACGGAAATGTCCCTGTCCGACTATCTGGAAGGCTGCCGGGACGAGCCGATGATGTATGCCAGCGCGCCCGAGCGGATCCTGGCGGCGATCGGCGAACCGGAGATGGTCGATACCTCCCGGGATTCCCGGCTCGGGCGTATCTTCATGAACCGCACCATCCGCGTCTATCCCGCCTTCGCCGAGTTCTACGGCATGGAAGAGACGATCGAGCGCATCGTCTCCTTTTTCCGCCATGCGGCGCAGGGGCTGGAGGAGCGCAAGCAGATCCTCTACCTGCTCGGCCCGGTCGGCGGCGGCAAATCTTCGTTGGCAGAGCGCCTCAAGGCGCTGATGGAAGTGCACCCGATCTACGTTCTCAAGGCCGGCAACGAGATCAGCCCGGTCTTCGAGAGCCCGCTCGGCCTGTTCGATCCGGAACGGATGGGTGAGCAGATCGAGGAGCGCTACGGCATTCCGCGCCGGCGCCTGACCGGGCTGATGAGTCCCTGGGCGCTCAAGCGGCTCGACGAGTTCGGCGGCGACATTTCGCGCTTCAAGGTGGTGAAGGTGAACCCCTCGCGCCTGCGCCAGATCGGCATCGCCAAGACAGAGCCGGGCGACGAGAACAACCAGGACATCTCCTCCCTCGTCGGCAAGGTTGATATCCGCAAGCTCGAGACGCTCTCGCAGAACGATCCGGACGCCTATTCCTATGCGGGCGGGCTCAACCGGGCCAATCAGGGCATGCTCGAATTCGTCGAGATGTTCAAGGCGCCGATCAAGATGCTGCATCCGCTGCTCACCGCGACGCAGGAAGGCAACTATGTCGGCACCGAGAATATCGGTGCGATCCCCTTCCAGGGCATCATCATGGCCCATTCCAACGAGGCGGAATGGCAGAGCTTCAAGACCAACAAGAACAACGAAGCCTTCATTGATCGCATCTACGTGATCAAGGTACCGTATTGTCTGCGCGTAACGGAAGAGGAGCAGATCTATGACAAGCTGATCCGCACCTCCGAGCTGGCCGAAGCGCCCTGCGCACCGGGCACCCTGGAGATGCTGGCGCGTTTCGCGGTGCTCTCACGCCTGCGCGAACACGAGAATTCCAACGCGTTCTCGAAAATGCGTGTCTATGACGGCGAGAGCCTGAAGGAGGTGGATCCGCGCGCCCGCTCGATCCAGGAATACCGCGACGCGGCCGGGGTCGACGAGGGTATGGACGGGATCTCCACCCGCTTCGCCTTCAAGGTGCTCGCCGCCACCTACAACCACGACACCACCGAGATCGCGGCCGATCCGGTGCATCTGATGTATGTGCTGGAGCAGACCGTGCGGCGCGAGCAGCTGCCGGACGAGCAGGAAAAGCGCTATATCGAGTTCATCAAGGCCGAACTCGGGCCGCGCTATGCCGAATTCATCGGCAACGAGATTCAGAAGGCCTATCTGGAGAGCTATCACGATTACGGGCAGAACGTGTTCGACCGCTATGTCGATTACGCCGATGCCTGGATCGAGGATCAGGATTTCAAGGATCCCGATACCGGGCAGCTGCTGAACCGCGAACTGCTCAACCAGGAGCTCACCAAGATCGAGAAGCCCGCGGGCATCGCCAATCCGAAGGACTTCCGCAACGAGGTGGTCAAGTTCTCGCTGCGCTCGCGGGCCAGCCACGGGGGCAAGAACCCGTCCTGGACCTCTTATGAGAAGATCCGTGAGGTCATCGAGCGGCGGATGTTCAGCCAGGTCGAGGATCTCCTGCCGGTGATCTCCTTCGGTTCGAAGAAGGATAGCGAGAGCGAGAAGAAACACAGTGAGTTCGTCGACCGGATGACAGAGCGCGGTTACACCGAGCGTCAGGTCCGTCGGCTCGTCGAGTGGTACATGCGTGTGAAACAGGCGGGCTGACCTAAGGGAAAGTCCGCGAAACGGGGCGACCGGATGCATATTGTCGATCGCCGCCTCAATCCCGGCGGCAAGAGTCTCGCCAATCGTCAGCGCTTTCTCAGGCGGGCGAAAGCCTTGGTCAAACGCGCGGTTCGCGACACCACCCGCGACCGTTCGATCCGCGATGTGGAGAGCGGTGGAGAGGTCTCGATCCCCGGCGAGGGCGTGCGCGAGCCGCGCTTCCACCGC
>NZ_DATGCW010000177.1:0-4609 GCF_035311605.1 Saliniramus sp. | reverse complement strand
CTCACGCACCGAGAAGCCATGGCCGTAGCCGCAATTCAGGACGAGATTGTCGCCGCCACCGCGCAGATGGGCGAGCGCGCGCAGATGCGCATCGGCGAGATCGGTGACGTGGATATAATCGCGCAGGCAGGTCCCGTCCGGGGTCGGGTAATCGGTACCGAAGATCGACAGGCCTGCGCGCTTGCCGAGCGCGGCCTCGCAGGCAACCTTGATCAGATGGGTGGCATTGGGGGTAGACTGGCCCGAGCGGCCCTGCGGATCGGCGCCGGCCACGTTGAAATAGCGCAGGACGACGTAGCGCAGCGGCAGGACATGCGCCGCATCGGCGAGCATCCATTCGCTCATCAGCTTGGAGCGGCCATAGGGGTTGATCGGCGCCGGCGGCACCTCCTCGCTCACCGGCGATTCGTCCGGCTCGCCATAGATTGCGGCGGTCGAGGAGAAGATTACCTGCCCGACCCCGGCATCCTGCACTGCAGCGATGAGCGCGCGGGTCTTGACGGTGTTTGCCTCGTAATAGCCGAGCGGATCGGCTACCGAATCGGGTACCACGATACGCGCGGCGAAATGCGCCAGCGCTGTCACCCCGTGCTGTGCGACGATATCGCGCACGAGAGCCTGATCGCTGACATCCCCTATGACCAGCGGCACAGCCTCCGGCACGGCATTGCGTTGGCCCGTCGAAAGATCATCGAGCACGACGACCGGTTCACAGGCATCGCGCAGGGCGAGTACCATGTGGCTGCCGATATAGCCCGCGCCGCCGGTCACCAGCACTGTCATTGCAACTCTCCGCCGTTTCACGGGTTTCTATCGGGCAAGCGGCGCCATACCATGGGTTTGTCTTGACCGTAAGGCAGCCTTGGTCGGACAATCTACAGATGAAAGATCACGCGTTCCTTAACGGCAGGATCAAGCCGGAACGTGCGTGCCAGAAAGGGGTGGAACTCACATGCAGCCTGTTCGCAAGGCCGTCATTCCCGTCGCGGGGCTCGGGACCCGTTTTCTTCCTGCCACGAAGGCCGTCCCCAAGGAGATGCTGACCGTGGTGGATCGCCCGGTGGTGCAGCATGTCGTCGACGAGGCGCTCGCTGCGGGAATCGAGCATTTCGTCTTCGTCACGGGGCGCAACAAGGGCCCGATCGAGGACCATTTCGACATGGCCTACGAGCTGGAGGCAACGCTTCGCGAGCGCGGCAAGACGGCGGAATACGAGGCGCTGATGGCGGATCTGCCGGCGGCGGGCGCGACGAGCTTCACCCGCCAGCAGGCACCGCTCGGCCTCGGCCATGCCGTCTGGTGTGCCCGTGACATCGTGGGCAACGAGCCCTTCGCAGTGATCCTGCCCGACATGCTCTCGCGCGGCTGCATGACGCAGATGCTCGCAGCCTACAAACGCCACGGCGGCAACATCATCGCGGTCGAGGAAGTGCCCGAGGACGAGACCCATAAATACGGCATCGTTGCCGTGGACGAGGCCTTCCGCGACGACGAGGCCGGGCGCACCTACCGCATCACCGGCATGGTCGAGAAGCCGCCGAAGGGCGAGGCGCCGTCAAACCTGATCATCTCGGGGCGCTATATCCTGCAGCCGGGGATCTTCGATCTGCTCGCCGATCAAGGGCCGGGTGCGGGCAACGAGATCCAGCTCACCGATGCGATGAAACGCCTTGCCGAGCGTCAGGACTTTTTCGCCATGCGCTATGACGGGCGCACCTTCGATACCGGCTCGAAGCTCGGCTACCTTGTCGCGAATCTGGCCTACGGGCTGGAGGACGAAACGCTCGGCCCGCAACTGCGCGCGGAGATCAAGTCCCTGCTGGCAGGCTGAAACGGCTCACTGCCGGACCGGCAGTGGCGCCACGGCGGGCCCGGAAAACGCGCCGATTGTCGGCCCGGGCACGCTCTCTCTGGCAAAGCCGAGCGCAAGGCCCGCTTCGCGCACGCCGACGAAGCCGGCTGGCGTCTCGCGGCCCTGCGGCTTCGCTTGCGCAAAACGCACGGCGCCATTGCGCGCGGCGGAACGGCGCACGGCCTCATCCGCATGGGGCTGCCCGGTGAAGAGCACCCGCCAGCTGGCACGCGGATCGCGGGCAGTGGTGACGAGATCGCGCGATGATGGCGCGCCACGCCTGCCGGTCGAGGCCGTCTCGGTAATCGCTTCTCGCGCCACAGGCGGCGGCACCGGCGCTTCGAGCGATGCGACGGCAATGCGCCCGTCGGAGGCTTCGGCGGATTGCTCCGCTGCCGTTTGTTGCGCGGCGTTGTCGTCGCGGATGTCGCGGCGCAGGCCCAGTTGCGTCAACGGATCATCCGAAACCGCCTCTGCCGCCGGATCGGCGAAGGCGGTGACCAGCGTGCCGATGGATTCGAAAGAAGTCGGACGGCGCGGCGGCATTGGCAGCGCATCGAGGCTGGCGAGAGAGGCAGGCATCGCGCCCGTATCGCCGGCTTGGGACGCATCGGCGATCCCGGTTTCAACGACGCGGCCCTCAGCCGCATCAGCAGAGACGAGCGCCTCCGGACCCTGCTGCCAGACCATGGCCGGACCGAGATCGGCAGGACGCGGGGCCGGCAGCGGCGGGGCTTGTGCCAAGGCGAGACTGTCGGAAGTCGCGGCCTCATCCGGCGTCGGACCGCTCTGTGCCGAACGCGGTGCGGGTGGCGGCGCCGGCGGCGCTTCGGGCAGAGAAGGCGTGATGCGTTGTGGCGCCTGGGCCACGGCAGCGGGCGCGGATGGTGCCGGTGCGACCTGCTGGCGGCTCGGCGCCGGGGCCTGTGCCGGCAACGAATCCGCCTCTGCGATATCCTGCTCGCTCTCCTCGGGAATGCCGAACAGGGCGCGCCAGAGGCTGCGGCGGCGCGTCGGCGCCTCGGCCACCTGACGCCCGGTCTCACCCATAACGGTGCCACCGGCGGCGAGGATCTCGCGGCGCGCCTGGTCGAACCCGGCGAGCGGCTTGCCGTCCGAGGGAATATGGACAGTGCGCTGATCGGGGAACAGGCCGACCAGCTGCCTGCGGTTCATGCGCGGCCAGTGGCGCACGCCGCCGGTATCGAGATGCACGAAGGGCGTGTTGGCGCGCGGGTAATAGCCGACGCCGCCACGCTGCATGCGCAGGCCGATGGTGCGGATGCGCTCCGCCGGGACGTCCGGCAGGTAGAAATCGACGGCCTTGCCGACCGTATGCTGGCTTTGCTGCGCGACATTGCCGGAGCGGCGGCGCAGCGCCTCGTTGGTCTGAGGCGAACGATAGGCCGAGACCACATGGATCGGCTGACGCGACCCGGTGGAGCGATGCACTTCCCACAGCAGATCATAGAGACGCGGATCCATCTCCTTCGCCTCGTCGCGGCGCCAGTCGCGCATTACCCAGTCGAGTTGGCGCAGACCGCTGCGATCATAGCGCCCGTTGCGCCGGAAGGTGACGCTGACGCGCTCGCCGGTATGCATCTGGATGATCTCGAGGGTGCGGGTATCGCCATTGGCCACCGCATCCTGCGTGCCCCGGGTCAATGCGATCACGAGCACGAGGGACAGGGCCAGAGCCATGACACGACGCGCGCCGACACGGCCGAGAAACGCTTTGATCCGCCCCGATCCCACGATTTCTACTCGCCTCCCGCCACCGGTTTTGCGCATCCGCACGATCCGCGCATCCGATTCTGCCATGCGCGACATTCGAACGGAAACATTAACGCCGCGTAAACCCTGTGCGGCAAGCGCCGCGTCGCGCGTGCATGCATGCCCGGGCCAGCGGGATGCCACCTTCATGCAATCTGATACGGCAAAGTTCAAGCCCGGTCACGCCGTGGCGCACAATGCAGACGAAAATGCGAAACGCCCGGCGGAGATGATCCGCCGGGCGGCCTGTCATGGCGAATGTGGGTGCGAGGGATGTTTGTGGGGATCAGCTGAATATGTTGCCGGGATTAAAGCCGAGACCGCTTGCCAGTGAGGACAAGCCGCCGATGTTGCCATCATCGACGAGAGACGAACCGCCCCTAAGGACATCCTGCGCAGAAAAATTGTCGGGCAGCAGGCCAGCATTGTCTACGAGTTGTGCGCCACTCGCGAGCGGATCGTGACCTTCGACGAGTGACTGCACGAAATCAACGGCAGCATTGCCGAACTGACCAACATCAAAATTGTCGAACAGGTCGAACGCCGCATTCGGCAAACCGCCGGGCTGCGTTGCCTGAGATGCAAGACCCGCGAAGTTTGCGAGGTTCATGGGGTTCGCGGGGTTTCCAATGTCGAAATTCCCGGGGTCGGTATTCCCCGTGATATGACCCATCTGGCCAAAGCCCTGCAGCGGAAATCCGGCAATGTTCATAATACTCTCCTTGAAAAATCGATTGGCGATGACTGACACTCGCACAAAAATAAACATAATTTCAATGAATTTTAAATGCAATTAAGTTATATTTGCAATAATCTATAAAACATAAACGGCCTCCCCACACGGGGGAGGCCGTCTCTTCGACATGACATCGCCTGCCCGCATCAGGCGGCTTCCTCTTCGAGCAGATCCTCTGTTGCGCGTTCCTCCGATGCATTCATGTCGATCGGAAGCCCATCGGCGATGTTGCCGTCGAGGTCACTCAG
>NZ_DATGCW010000176.1:0-5120 GCF_035311605.1 Saliniramus sp. | reverse complement strand
GGACGGCGTTCGATGCGAAGATCGACCGGGTTGATCCGCTCGCCGCGCGATACCGGGCGTTCGAGCATGGCGATTTCGACGGTCGTGACGGCGCGTCCCGCTACCATGGCCTGGCCGAGCCGTCGCGAGGCGCTCTCCCCGACATAGACCAGCGCGGCGAGGCGCCCGCTGCCGTGATCGTAGCGCAGATCAGTCACCGCCACCGGGCCTGCGGCATGAGGCGGAACGCGCATATGCGGTGCCCGGCCCTCGAAGCGGATCTCGATCGCCTCGGCCGGCTCGCCCCGCCGTGCGGCGATGGCCTCTGCCAGAGCTGCAGCGATCTCGTTTTCGTCGATCTCGCGGGCAGCGCGGGCGACGTGGACTTCCTTGCGACCGAAAGTCTGCGGCGGTCGCAAGCCGAGTTGCTCGGCAGCGGCAAGGATGCGCGTCGTGGCGATGGTGCCGTTCTCGCCCAGATCCGGTGCGCGGAAAGCGGCGATATCCATGACGTCGTGGGGAATGCCGGCGAGGAGATCGCCGATCGTGACGACATCGGCATCGACCGTGACGTCTCCGCGCAGGCGCGGCGCGTCATCGGCATCATCGCCGGTCGCGAAGGCGGGGGCCGTCAGGACGACGACGAGGGTGATCGCGAGAATGAAGCCGGCGACACGGGCGATCAGCCCGGGACCGAGACGCGCGCAGCGCTGTGCGCCGAGGGGATGGATGCGACGATCAAGGCTCATGACCCGTTACCCCCTGAACATCTGGCTGGCGGCGGTCAGCATCTGGTCGGCGGCGCTGACCACCTTGGAATTCATCTCGTAAGCGCGCTGTGCCGCGATCAGCGAAGAGATTTCGGTCACTGCATTGACGTTGGCCTCTTCGAGGAAGCCCTGCTGCAGATTGCCGAAGCCGGCTTCTCCCGGCTGGCCCTCGATGGCCGGACCGGATGCGGCGGTCTCGAGAAAGAGGTTGTCGCCGATCGCCTGCAGCCCGGCCTTGTTCACGAAACGCGACATGGCGATCTGGCCGACATCCTGCGGCTCGTTTGCGCCCCCGACCAGAACCTGGACCTGACCCTGCGCCGAGATCGAGACGCTGCGTGCGTCCTGCGGCACCTGGATGCCCGGTGCGACGCGGTAACCGTCCTTGGTGACGAGCTCGCCTTCGGCGTTCAACTCGAAACCGCCATCACGGGTATAGGTGGTCCGCCCGTCGGGCATCTCGATCCGGAAGAAGCCCTCGCCGCGTATGGCGATGTCGTAATCCTTCTCGGTGGGCGAGATATTGCCCTGTGACATGGCGCGGGCGGTGGAGACCGCCTTGACGCCCGTGCCGATCTCGATTCCCGCCGGCACCCGGGTATCCTGCTCTGACGTGACGGTGCCGGAGCGGCGCATGTCCTGATAGAGCAGATCCTGGAAGTGCGCCTGCTGGCGTTTGTAGCCGGTCGTGCGCATGTTGGCGATATTGTTGGAGATGACCTGAACATTGAGTTCCTGGGCGGTCATCCCGGTGGCGGCTGTGTGCAGGGCACGCATGATGACTTACTCCTTGTTCAGGCGATTTCGCCGAGGCGCTGCACCGCAGTGCGTTGCAGTTCGGCCATGCGCTGGATCATGCCGGCGATGCTGGTATAGGCGCGGCTGACATCCATCATCCGCGTCATTTCCAGCACGGCATTGACGTTCGAGCGCTCGACCATGCCGCTGCGCAGGGAAGCGGTATCCATGGCCGGCATCGGCTCTTCTTCGCTGACGAAGAGATTCGCGCCGGCATTGCTCAGGCCCTGCGGATTGTCGAAACGCACCAGGCGCAGCTGACCGAACTGGCCAGCAGCGGAAGTGACGACGCCATCGGGCGAGATCGTCAGATCGGTGGCCTGCGGATCGACCGCGATCGGTCCGCCGTCGCCCAGAACCAGAAAGCCGTCGCTGTTGACGAGGCGGCCTTGCGCGTCGAGCTGCATGGCGCCGTTGCGCGTGAAACGCTCGCCCTGCGGTGTATCGACCACCAGAAAACCATCGCCCTGGATGGCAACATCGAGCGGATTGCCCGTCTGCTCCGTCGCGCCCTGGCTGAGATCGAGCGGCGTATCCGCGTCGATCACATAGGCGAACTCCCGGTCTGCGCGCGGGAACTCCTCCGCCCTGGCATTGGGCATCATGTATTCTTCGAAGACCGACGAACGCGCCTTGAAGCCGTTCGTCGAGACATTGGCCACATTGTTGGCGATGACGTTGATTTCACGCGCCAGCGCCACCTGTCGAGACAGGCCGATGAGAAGCGAATTCTCCATGCGAGCCGCTCCCTTTCCCGTTTTTCCCCGCCGAATCCCCGGCGCTCCCCAGCGCGGTTTCGGCCCACTTCCCGACGCAGGGGGCGTGCCAGTTTGAGATTTTCCGAAAAAGCGTTTTATTTTAACGACTTGGTTAATTCACGATTCACCATCACACCCGGAGTGTTTCGCCGGGGGGGCAAAATCAGCCCGGCAGGATTTGCCGCCTTAACGACGCGTTAACCGTATCCGGCGATTGTCGGGATGCGGATCTGTCAGTGCAAACGCACGGGCGCGGTGCGAAGTCGGAGAGTATCGGGGATCACGATGGCCGAGGACACGGATAAAGAGGATGGCGCGGAAGGCGAGGGTGTCGAAAAGCCTTCCAGCCGCAAGCGTCTGATTATCTTCGCCGCTGCCGGCCTCATCGCCCTGGCGCTGGCGGGCGGCGGCGCCTTCTTCTTCCTGGGCGGTGGGGATTCCGCCGAGGAGGCGGAAGTCGAACGCCCGGCCATCTTCGTCGACGTGCGCGAGATGACGGTCAATCTTGCTTCGGAGCCGAATCAGGAGCGGCCACGCTTCCTGCGCTTCTCCGTGGCGCTGGAGGTGGATGATCCCGAACTGGCGAGCGCGCTCGAACCGTTGATGCCGCGCATCGAGGACACGTTCCAGGTTTTCGTCCGGGAACTGCGCCCCAGCGAGATCGAGGGCTCGGCGGGTATCTACCGCCTGCGCGAGGAATTGCTGCGGCGCGTGAACATCGCCGTGCATCCCGCGAAGGTGGACGGGGTGCTGTTCAAGGAAGTCGTCGTGCAATGAGGAGTGAGCGGCATGGCTGACGACGACGATCTACCCGGCGGCGACGACGACGCGATGGATGACGACTGGGCCGCAGCCCTCGCCGAACAGGGCTCGGGCGGTGGCAGTGAGGATCCTGCGCTCGCCGATGAATGGGGGGCGGCGCTGGCCGAGCAGGGTTCTGCTGCGGCGGCGAGCGACATGGCGGCCGAATGGGCCACCATGATCGACGAGAGCACGGATGACGACAGCCCCGACATGGCTGGCGCCGACCGTATTCTCAACCAGGACGAGATCGACCAGCTGCTCGGCTTCTCGCTGCACGAACTCTCCGCATCCGGTGCCGGCGGCATCCGCGCCATCGTCGATTCGGGCGTCGTTTCCTACGAACGCCTGCCGATGCTGGAGATCATCTTCGACCGGATGGTGCGCCTCCTGTCGACCAGCCTGCGCAACTTCTTCCAGGACAATGTCGAGGTCACCCTCGACAACATCCGCTCCGTGCGCTTCGGCGATTATCTCAATTCGATCCCGCTGCCGGTGCAGCTCGCGGTGTTCCGCGCCGAGGCCTGGGAGAATTCCGGTCTCGTCACGATCGAATCGAATCTGGCCTATTCGACGCTGGACCTGCTGCTCGGCGGCAAGCGCGGCAGCCAGGATACCCGCCTCGACGGGCGCCCCTTCACGACCATCGAGATGCAGCTGGTCAAGCGCATGGTCGAGATCGTGCTGGGCGACCTGCAGGTCTCCTTCGCGCCGATCGCCAATGTCGAATTCGACGTCGACCGGATCGAGACCAATCCGCGCTTTGCCACTATCACCCGCCCGGCCAATGCTGCCATCCTGATCGACTTGAAGCTCGACATGGAAGGCCGTGGCGGGCTTTTGCAGATTCTCTTTCCCTACGCCACGATCGAGCCGATCCGCGATCTTCTGCTGCAGAGCTTCATGGGCGAGAAGCTGGGGCGCGACGCGGTCTGGGAGAGCCATCTCGCTACCGAGATCTGGCAATCCGATTTCGAGGTGAAGGCGGTTCTGCATGAAATGCGTCTTCCGCTACGTCAGGTGATGAAGCTGGAGGTTGGTGATACGCTCATGTTCGATGCCAAACCCTCCGATCTGGTTACCCTGCAATGCGGTGACTGGCGCCTCACCCAGGGCCGGGTGGGGCGTTACGAGGACAAGATCGCAGTCCAGATCGCAAGGCCGATGCGGCGGGCGCGCACCACGCTCGCCGCATTCGAGGCGAGTGCGAAGAATCAGAGTGAGGCGTGACGTCCATGGGCTCGATCCTGATGCTCTTTGCGGAAATTCTCGTCGCGGTATTGCTTGTTGCCACGGTGGCGACCTCGGTGCGGCTGTCGAAGCGCATCGCGAAACTGCAGGCGGATGAGCAATCCATGCGCAAGACCATCGTCGAGCTGATGAGCGCCACCGAAACCGCCGAACGCGCCATTGCCGGCCTGCGCAATACGCTCGGCGATTGCGAGAAGACGCTGGCTGATCGCCTGCGAACCGCCGAGCGTTACGCCTCCGATCTCGCCGAGCAGGTCGAGGCGGGCGAGCAGGTGATGACCCGGATGATGACCATCGTCGATAACGGGCGCAGCCTGCGCGTCCCGCAGCCTGATGCGACCGGCGAGACGGCGCAGATCGCCCCGCCGGAGCGGCCGGCTGCGGTTCACGTCGCCAGCCATGAGCCGCAGCCCGGACCGGGTCCGATCCCGCCATATCATGCGCAGCCGTCCCCCGCCCCCGTGCCGCCGGTATCGCATCCGCGCCGCATTCCCGATCGGATCAGCGATGCGGCGGAGCTCCTCTCCAGGCGTGCCATGGACCGGCTCGAGAATCGGGGTGATGCCGCATGATCAAGCGTCTGCGCCTGATTGATGCGGTTGCGATCGCCGCTGTGGCGCTGCTGGCGCTGAAGGGGCTCGATTACCTGCGTGGTGACGGTGCCGATGCAGGGCTGCCGGCCTCCGCGCCGTCCCTGCAGGCCGCCGGCGAGACGGGCGTGATATCCGGTTTCGCGCGGGTGCTCGCCCATGCGCGCAGCGGC
>NZ_DATGCW010000175.1:0-8446 GCF_035311605.1 Saliniramus sp. | reverse complement strand
CGACTTCTGCGCGCGCTCGCGGGATCGCGCAGATCACCCGTGCGTTATCGCGGTGCACAAGGCACTTTCACAGATCGCGATCAGCACCCACATTGAATTGTCGCAGGCAAGGATAGCGTCAATGTCGTTCTTCACCGAGATGATGCAGCAGATCAGCGATCGCGGGCGGGCGCTGATGGGCGCCCGGCGCGGCGAGGCCCGCACGGCGAAGGCCCTGCAGGCGCTGGCCGAGGCGCTGCTCACCAACCGGGGCGAAGCGTCCAGCGTGGCGCGGGCAGCGGAACTGCTCGTCTGTTATGCGGCTGCGCCACGGGAGGAACGCGAGGTCTTCCTGCGCTGCCTCGCCGTCGATTTCGGCCCTGACCGGTCACGCATCGATGCCGCCATCACGGCCTATCAGGCCAATCCGGGTGCGACCACGGCAATGGCCCTGCACCGGGCGGCGGAACCGCGCCGGCAGGATCTGCTGCGCCGGCTCAACCGCGCGCCGGGCGGCACGCTCGCCCTTTTGCGCATGCGCGAGGATGTCCTGCCTTTGCGCCGGGGCGAGCCCGCCCTCGCCGATCTCGACGCCGATTTCGAGCATCTCTTCGCCTCATGGTTCAACCGGGGTTTCCTGACGCTGCGCCGGATCGACTGGGCGAGTCCCGCCCATGTGCTCGAAAAGATCATCCAGTATGAAGCCGTCCACCGGATCGAGAACTTCGAGGATCTGAAGCTGCGCCTCGCCCCCTCCGATCGGCTGCTCTACGCCTTCTTCCATCCCGCTCTCGCCGACGAGCCCCTGATCTTCGTCGAGATCGCGCTGACCGATGCCGTGCCCCGATCAATCGACCGGATTCTGGATGGCAAGCGCAAGGAACTGGCGCCGGAAGATGCCGATACGGCCGTGTTCTATTCGATTTCGAACTGCCAGAAGGGCCTTGCCGGGGTGTCATTCGGCAATTTCCTGATCAAGCAGGTGGTGGAGGAACTGCGCCGCGACCTGCCGCAGCTGCGCCGCTTCCTGACGCTCTCCCCCGTTCCCGGTTTCGCCGCCTGGCTGGAGGCGCAGGCGCGCGACGACGAGACCGGCGCGCTCGAACCGGTTGAACGCGAAGTGCTGGCGCCGATCCTCGCGGAAGGCGCCGACCGGGCTGTCCTGCTCGCGCGCGAAGGGGCGGATGCGGACAAGCTCCAGGAGACCCTGCGGCGGCTGTGCGCGACCTATCTGGTGCGCGCCACGACAATGCGCGGTGAGCGCGGCGTACCGCGTCCGCTCGATCCGGTGGCGCGCTTCCATCTCGGCAACGGCGCGCGGCTCGAACATGTCCATGCCCGCGCCGATCTCTCGGCCCGGGGCGCGGCGCAGGCGGCGGGAATGATGGTCAATTACCTCTATGATCTCGACAGCATCGAGCGTCATCATGAGGCCTATGCCGAGCGCGGCTACATCGCCATGTCGAACGAGGTGCGGCGTCTGGCCAAACCGCAAAAGGCCTTGCGCGACCTTGCCGTGCCGGGCTGAAACCTGCCAGAAGTGCAGCCGACGAGACAACGCCCGGATCGTGGAGGATCCCCGATGAAAGATGTCGCCGGCCTGCCGCTCTTTGCCGCCATCCGCGCCTGCAATGACGATCCCGCGCGTCCGTTCCTGGAGACGCCGGAAGGGCGGCGGATGTCCTATGGCGATCTGTTCTCCGCCACGGGGCGCTTCGCCAATACCCTGCGCGATCTCGGCGTGACGAAGGGCGACCGCGTGGCAGTGCAGGCGCAGAAGAGCCCGGAAGTGGTAATCCTGCTTCTGGCCTGTGCGCGCATCGGCGCGATCTTCCTGCCGCTTAATACCGCCTATACCGTGGCCGAACTCGACTATTTCATCAGTGATGCCGAGCCGTCGCTGCTCGTCTGCGACAGTACGGCGCGCGAGGCGCTGGCCCCCGTCGCCACGCGCCACCGCGTCAAGGCGATCGAGACCCTCGATGCCGGCGGCACGGGTTCGCTGAGTGATCGCGCCGCGCGCGCCGATGCGGACTTCAATGATGCCGATCTCGGCCCCGACGATCTCGCCGCGATCCTCTACACCTCAGGCACGACCGGGCGCTCCAAGGGCGCCATGCTCAGCCATGCCAATCTCGTCTCGAATGCGCAGACGCTGGTCGATTACTGGCGCTTCACCGGCAATGACGTGCTGCTGCACGCGCTCCCCACCTTCCACACCCACGGCCTGTTCGTGGCGACGAACACGCTGCTTCTGGCCGGCGGCTCCATGATCTTCATGGAAAAGTTCGACCCCGACGCGATCCTCGACCATATGCCGCGCGCCACCACGATGATGGGCGTGCCGACCTTCTATACGCGCCTGCTTGCGCATCCGGGCCTGACCCGCGAGGCGACCGCGCATATGCGTTTGTTCGTATCCGGCTCCGCGCCGCTTCTGGCCGAGACGCATCGGGAATTTGCCGCGCGCACCGGTCACGCAATCCTCGAGCGCTACGGCATGACCGAGACCAACATGAACACCTCGAACCCCTATGACGGGGACCGCATTCCCGGCACGGTCGGCTTCCCGCTTCCCGGTGTGGAACTGCGCATTCTCGATCCCGAGACCGGCGCGCCCTGCACGGTGGAGGAGATCGGGATCATCGAGGTACGCGGACCCAACGTGTTCAGGGGATACTGGCGCAATCCAGAAAAGACGGCGGAGGAGTTGCGCGCGGACGGCTTCTTCATCACCGGCGATCTCGGCAAGATCGATGAAGCCGGCTACGTCCATATCGTGGGTCGCGGCAAGGATCTGATCATCACGGGCGGCTACAACGTCTATCCGAAGGAGATCGAGACCGAGATCGACGCGCTCGACGGCGTCGTCGAGAGCGCCGTCTTCGGCGTCGCCCATCCCGATTTCGGCGAGGCGGTGACGGCGGCGGTGGTGCTGCATGAGGGTGTGAACCTCGATGCCGATGCCGTGATTGTAGCCCTCGCCGACAAACTCGCGCGCTTCAAGCAGCCCAAGCATGTGGCGATCGTGCAGGAATTGCCGCGCAACACCATGGGCAAGGTGCAAAAGAACGTCCTGCGCGAGACCTATGCGGATCTGTTTCGCTGAGCTCAGGCCAGCCAGACCGGGATGATCGACAGGACCAGCAGCGCCGCCATCGTCAGATTGAAGCGCCGCAGATAAACCGGCGAGGCGATGAAGCGGCGCATGCCCTGTCCTGCCCCGGCCCAGGCGAGGTTGGCCGGCATGCCCACCGCGATCGCGAGTATGACCAGTATGCCAAGCGGCCGGTAGCCCGCGCCCGCGGGCAGGTAAAGCGAAACCGCCGTGATGCAGATCAGCCAGGCCTTAGGATTGACGTATTGGAAGGCAGCTCCGGTCCAGAAACCCATCAGCGGGCGGGTGTCATCGGAGCGGGCGACGCTCGCCCCGGCGATCTTCCAGGCGAGCCAGAGAAAATAGCCCGTACCGAGCAGCTTGAGCGCGATCTGCGCCTGCGGAAAATGCACGAACACAGTGCCTAGCCCCGCGCCGATCAGCCCGAGCAGGGTCGCGAAGCCGAGGCTGATTCCGAAGACGAAGGGCAGGGTCCGGCGAAAGCCTGCGCGTATCCCGGATGCGAGGAGCAGAAAATTGTTTGGCCCCGGCGTGGCGGCGCCGACAAAGGCGAAGACCGCATAGGCGACGATGAGTTCGAGCGGCATGGCGTATTGATACACTTTGGATTTTCTGGAATATTGTCATGCATGATGTTATGACAATCCGCAAGTGGACATTCTGAATCGCGATCCTTGACCGCAGAACCTTCGAGGGAGGATTGAGCCATGCGGCAGCCAGAGATCCAGCGCGACATGCGCGATGCGGTCTTGTGCTGGTGCGCGACATCCGCGCCTGACGGCACACCGAATGTCAGCCCGAAGGAGATCTTCGCGCCTCATGGAGAGGACGGCCTCGTGATCGCCGACATCGCTTCACCGGTGACGGTGCGCAATGTGCGGACAGGATCGTCGCTCTGCGTGAGCTTCATCAATATTTTTCGCCAGAAAGGCTGGAAGCTCGAGGGGCCGGGACAAATCATCGCCAGGAGCGATGCCGGTTTCCCGGATGCCGTGCGGGATCTGGTGGAAATGGCCGGCCCTGATTTCCCGATCCGCCATGTCATCCGGATGCGGATCACCCGGCACACACGCATCATCGCACCCGGTTACCGTTTCAGGCCGGACGTGCCGGACGAGGAGCGCATCGCGTGCGCAATGCGCGCATATGGCGTTCAGGCGCGCGACCGGGACCGGCCCGGCGACGCTTGACGCCTGAAACGGATTGATGAATTGTCATATTACATTATTAGCTCAATCCATTACGCCAAACGGTATACCTGATGAAACTCGTCTCACCCTGGACGCCCCGCCTCGCCCCGCCGCCCGGCCTCGCGCATGAGCGTCTGACGGCGGCACTCGCGGAGGATATTCTCGCGGGCGTGATTCCCGCCGGGGCACGTCTGCCGGCGCATCGCGATCTCGCCCATCGCCTCTCGATCAGCCTCGGCACAGTCACCCGCGCCTATGAGACGCTACAACGACGCGGCCTCGCCAATGGTCAGAAGGGGCGCGGCATGTTCGTCAACGCGACGGCTGCGCGCGAGAGCGCGCGCATTGATCTCAGCGTCAACCTGCCCCCGCCGGTTCTGACCGCGCCGATGCTGAAGGCGCTGCTCGGGCGCGTCGCGGAGAAGGTTGATGCCCGCCATTTCAACGCCTATGAGGCGCCGGCGGGACGGTCCTCTCACCGCACCCTGCTCGCGCAGAGGCTCGCCGACGAACGCGGGCTCGCCTTCGATCCGACCCGGCTCTTCGTCACATCCGGCGCCCAGCACGCGATCTTCGTTGCGCTGGCATCCGCGCCGCAGGGGCCTCTCGCCATCGAGGAAGTGACCTACCCGGGCGCGCTTCGGGCTGCGCGCATGCTCGGTCGCGAACTGGTGCCGCTCGCCATGGACGGCGAAGGCGTCACGCCCGATTCACTCCGTGCGGCGCTGGCGCGGCCGGATCCGCCGCGCGTGGCTTATCTGATGCCCTCCATGCAAAATCCCACAGGCGCGCTGATGCAGGGGGCGCGCCGGCGCGCAATCGCTGATATTGCACGCGTGGCGGACCTGACCCTGATCGAGGACGATGTCTACGCTGTCTTCGCGCCGACGCTTCCGGCGCTGGCGCAACTCGCCCCGGAGCGGACCTTTCATGTCGGCAGCCTGTCGAAGAGCCTCGCGCCGGGCCTGCGTACCGGCTATCTCCTCGCCCCCGAGGGCACGACGGAGGCGTGCAATCACTGGCTCCAGGCCACCCGCTCGATGGCCGACCCGATCAGCGGATTGATCATGGAGCAAGGGCTCGGCGAGGGGCTCGACAGATCCGTCGCGCAATCGATCCGCGCCCAGGCGCAGGCGCGTTGCGCCACGGCCCGCGAGCGCCTCGGCCCGTGGCTTGCCCCGCAGCCGGTGGATGGTCTGCATGTCTGGCTGCCCCTGCCGACGGCGCGGGCGCGTGACATCGTTCTCGCCGCAGCACGCCGCGACATCCATCTCGCACCACCGGAGGCCTTCATGGCCAACCCGCAGGCGCCGGAGGCCGGTTTGCGAATCTGCCTCGGCAATGCCGGGGCCGAGCAGCTCGAACACGCACTCGACATCATCGCCGCCTTGCTTGCGGAAACCGGCGAAACACGCCTGGGACTGTTTCCGGCTGTCTGATGCGCGTGACGGAACGCCGCGCCCGCGCAGGCGTTCGCATCAGGGAGTGGCAAAATCGTAAATGCAGGTACCGATCCGGGGCTGACAGGGCGGCGCGCCCCCCCTAGTTTCCAGCCAATCCGACCAGGAGGCGAGCGGAACGCAATGGTGAGAATACGCGAAGCGGCCAAGAGCCTGATGCGCGACACGCGCCTGTTCCTGCGGATGCTCGCCGATCCCCGCACACCGGTCGCAGCACGGCTGCTCGCGCTCTTCGCCGTGCTCTATGTGATCTTTCCCTTCGATCTGATCCCCGATTACGTTCCCGTTTACGGCCTGATCGACGATATCATCGTCGTCGCCATCGCCATCGTCGCAATCTGGCGGATGATCCCGCAGCCGGTGATGGAGCAGTTCCGCCCGCCACCTCCGGCAAACGACAACGGCGCGGCGCCACGGCGTGGCTCCACCACGGCGCTGCTCATCGTGCTGGTCATCATCCTCGCCCTGACGGCGGCGGCCTGGTGGGGTTATGGGTTCGTCGCCTCGCCGGGAGAAACCAGCGCTTCGGGCGGATAGTCGACCCCGGTGAAATAGAGCCCGTGAGCGGGCGCGACCGGGCCGCAGGCGCGCCGGTCGCAGGCATGCAGCGCGTCGGCGACATCCTGCACGCGCCAGCGCCCGATACCGGCCTGGGCGAGCGTGCCTACCATCGAGCGCACCTGGTGATGCAGGAAAGAACGCGAAGCGGCGCGGATGTGGACCTCGTCGCCCTCACGGGTCACGTCGAGCCGCTCCAGCGTCTTCCACGGCGTGCGGCCCTGACATTGCGTGGCGCGGAAGGTGGTGAAATCGTAATGCCCGACGAGACTTTGGGCGGCCTCGTGCATCACATCGGCATTGATGCGCTGGCGCACATGCCAGACGCGCCCGCGATCGACGGAAGCCGGCGCAGGGCGGTTGAGGATGCGGTAGAGATAATGCCGGCGCACGGCGCTGAGGCGGGCGTGGAAACTTTGGGTGACTTCGCGCGCCTCGCGTACCACCACCGGATGATCACGCATCTGCGCATTGGTCGCGTCGCGGATCTTGTCGACGCGCATCGGCCTGTCGAGATCGACATGCACCACCTGATGCAGCGCGTGAACACCCGAATCCGTACGACCGGCGCAATGCAGCCGCACAGGTCGCCCGGCAAAGACCGCGATCGCCTCCTCGACGAGTTGCTGCACGGCGAGCCCGTTCTCCTGCCGCTGCCAGCCAGTGAAGGGGGCGCCGTCATATTCGACGACGAGCATGTAGCGATGGGTGGCGTGTTCCACGTCCCTTGCCCGGCTCAGGCCTGGACGAGCAGCACGCCCGGCTCCAGCCGCGCCCCGCGCAGCATCTCGGCAGCCGGCATCGCCGATTTGCCCGAGCGCTGCACCTGCAAGAGCCGCACGGTTCCCTCAGCGCAGGCGACGAGCCCATCATCGTCGAGGAGTGTGCCCGGCGCGGCCTGCGATCCGGTTTCGCTCTCGACGCGCGTGCGAAGAAGTTTCACGCGCTCTGGACCCTTGCCGCAATCGGCCATGAAGAAGGCGCCGGGAAAGGGCGAGAGGCCGCGAACCTGGTCATGGATCCGGCGCGCCGGCATGGTCCAGGCAATCTCGGCATCGCCATTGGTGATCTTGGCCGCATAGCTGACGCCCTCTTCAGGCTGCGGCGTGAAATCGAGGGCATCGCGCGAGAGCGCAGCGAGCGCGCGCACCATCAGATCGGCGCCGAGTATCATCAGCCGGTCGTGCAATTCGCCGGCGGTCATGTCCGGCTCGATCGTGACATGCTCGACCATGCCCACGGGCCCGGTATCGAGCCCGGCTTCCATCTTCATCACCGCGACGCCGGTCTCGGCATCGCCCGCCATGACCGCGCGCTGGATCGGCGCTGCACCGCGCCAGCGCGGCAGATCCGACGCATGCAGGTTGATGCAGCCAAGCGGGGGCATGTCGAGCACCGCCTGCGGCAGGATCATGCCATAGGCCACCACCACGAAGATATCCGCCTCGTGCGAGGCGAGCGCCTCCTGCACCTCCGGATCCCGCAGCGATTCGGGCGTGAAGACGGGGATACCGAATCCCTCGGCCATGGCATGAACCGGCGATTGCCGCGTCGCCATGCCCCGGCCACCGGGCGCCGGCGCGCGGGTATAACAGGCCACGACCTCGTGCCCCTGCCCGATGATCTCGGAGAGCGTGGGCACCGCGAATTCCGGCGTGCCCATGAAGACGATGCGCAGGCTCATGGTGCTGACCTCGTTGCGCGCTCGCGCGGGCCCGCCCTCACTCGGCGGCCGCTTCGCGTTTCGCTGCCTTGGTGAATTTCCTGATCACCCGGTCGCGCTTCAGCTTCGAGAGGTAATCGATGAACAGTTTTCCGTCGAGATGGTCGATTTCATGCTGCATGCAGGTCGCGCGCAGGCCCTCGGCCTCCTCCTCGCGCGGCTCGCCATCCAGCGTGAGGTAGCGGAAGCGGATGCGCGCGGGGCGTTCGACCTCCTCGGTATATTCCGGGATCGAGAGGCAGCCTTCCTCGTACGTGCTCAATTCCTCCGAGCGCCAGATGATCTCCGGATTGACGAAGACCTGCGGATCGGGCTCCGTCTCCGGCTCGCCCTCCGCATCGAACCTGCCCGGGATCTCCTTGCCCAGATCACAGACCACGACGCGCTTGAACACGCCGATCTGGATGGCCGCGAGGCC
>NZ_DATGCW010000174.1:0-10610 GCF_035311605.1 Saliniramus sp. | reverse complement strand
GGTCGAGGTACGCCCGAATTCACGCAACGTGATTCCCGGCGAGGTCTTTCTCACAGTCGATTTCCGCCATCCCGAAACATCCGTTCTGGACGCGATGGAAGCCGCGCTCCATCAAGAGATCGACGCCATCGCAAGCGAAATCGGCCTCGTCGCCGAACACCGCCGCGTCACCAACAACCCGCCTGTCGTCTTCGATGCCGATTGCATCGACGCGGTGCGGCGCGGCACCGAGCAGGCGGGTTTCGCGAGCCGCGAAATGCTCTCCGGCGCTGGCCACGACGCCACCTATACCGCCGCGATCGCACCAACGGCCATGATCTTCGTGCCTTGCGAGAACGGGTTGAGCCACAACGAGGCGGAGAACGCGACCTTCGGCGATTGCGGCGCGGGCACGCAGGTCCTGCTCAACGCGGTGCTGGATTACGATACCCGTTTCGCACCCTGAGGCGACGCGCGGCTTACGCGGCGAGCGTCACCACCGGCCCGTCGGCGGCATCGGCATCCTCGTGATCATGCGTCACGAGCAGCGTCGGCAGTCCGAGCGCGCGGGCATGGCCGAAGACGAAGGCGCGGATATCCTTGCGCAGGGGCCGATCCAGCTTGCTGAATGGCTCATCGAGCAGGAGCGCGCGCGGTGAAGCAAGCAGCGTGCGCATCAGCGCCGCGCGGGCGCGCTGGCCGCCGGAAAGCGTCGCCGGATCCCGCTCGTAGAAACCCGCAAGCCCCGCCTGCTCCAGCGCTTCCTCCACCCTCGCCCGCCTTGCGCGCCGTCCCCTGACGGCGGCATCAAGACCGAAGGCGAGATTGGCGCCGACGCTCAGATGCGGGAAGAGCAGGTCGTCCTGAAACAGGATCCCCAGGCGCCGCTGCTGTGCCGGCAGCGTGGTAATATCCGCACCATTGAGCAGCACGTCGCCGCGCGCCGTGAAGGCCTTGTCGAGAAAACCGGCCACATAGGCGAGCAGCGTCGATTTCCCCGATCCGCTCGGCCCCATCACGGTCACCACGTCGCCCGGCGGCACGGTGAGGTCGAGCCCGTCCAGAAGCGCCGCGCCGTTGATGCTGATGGAAATGTCACGCAGAACGAGCCCCGCCTCGGAACCGTCCTCATCCGATTGTTTGGCCTGCCTCGTCACAACGGCTCCATCCATCATGCCAGCCCCTTGCGGTTGCGGTAGATCAACGCCGGCAGGGCCAGCGCGATCGCATAGACGGCGAGCGGCAGCAGCGCCTGGATGAATGCATAAACCCCGATCACCCGCCTGTCGCCGCCGCTCGACAGGGTCACGGCCTCTGTGGTCAATGTGGCGATGCGCCCGGCGCCAGCGAACAATGTGGGAAGATAGAGCGCAATGCTCACGGCGAAACCGATGGCGCAGGCAATCGCCAGCGGCCGCGCCAGCATCGGCAGCTTCACCGTGAAGAAGATCCGCATCGGCGACGCCCCCAGAGCCGCCGCGCTGCGCGCATAGCGCGGATCGAGTGCGCGGAAGGGATCAGCGAGCGAGAGGAAGACATAGGGCATCACGAAGATGAGATGCGCCCAGATCACTGCGAACAGCGTCGCATCGAGAGAGAAATGCACCAGTAACATCTGGGCCCCGAAGAGAAAGCCGATCTGCGGCACGAGCAGCGGGAGATAGAGCGCCCACAAGGCTCCCTGCCCCACCGTCAATCCGCGCCGCTGCTCGTTCTCCAGGCAAGCCAGCGCCAGGACCATGGCCACCAGCGTCGCGGCAGCGGCGATCACCGCCGTAACCCCGGCCAGCGCCGTGACGTTACCCGCATGTTGCTCCCAGACGCGCAGTGACCAGCTCTGCGGCAGAAAATCGGGATAGCGCCAGCGATGCGCGAAGGACCATGCCGCGATGGCAACGAGCGTTGCCAGGGCCAGCAGGCCGCCCGTCCAGCCGATCAGCGCGGCACTGCCCCATAAAGGCTCACCGGCGCCACGCCGGACACCGCGCGCCAGCCAGGCGCGATGGATTGCACCGACGGGGATCTCCATCAGCCGCCACAGGCCGATCCCGGCAACGACGATGGCGAATTGCAGCGTTGCGGCGGCAGAAGCCGGGTAATACATGCCCAGATCATAACCGGCGAACCAGCGCGTCGCCACCACCGAGAGCGGCGGCGGATTGCCGGGGCCGAGGATCAGCGCCATCTCGACATTGGCCAGCGAGAAGGCGAGCACGGCATAGATTGGAAGGCGGATCTGGCGGTAGATCTGCGGCATGATCACCGCAACGAAACCCCGCGCCGGCCCGTATCCCAGCGCCGAGGCCGCCTGCAACATAGGGCGCAGCGCCACCTGCGTGCTCGCTGCGACGATCATCAGGATGAGATACACCGTCTCCTTCAGGGCCAGCCCGGCGATCAGGCTCAAGCCGTAGACGTCGTTCACCGTGGCGATGCCGGGCGGGCGCTCCCAACCGGTCGCCCAGGGCGAGAAGCCGCGCACGATCAAGCCGCTCGGCGCCACCAGAAAGGCGAAGCCGATGGCGATGGCGACATGCGGCGTAGCCAGAAGCGGCGGCAGTGCCGCGCGCAGGATCTCGAACGCGCGCGTCCCCACGCTGGTCGCGCATAGCGTGATGGCAAGGATCAGCGAGACGAGGCTCGCACCGAAGCCCGTGGAGATCGTCAGCCACAGCGCCGAGCGAAAACCCGCATAGGCGAAGAGCTCCCGCCAGGGATCGAGCGAAAACTCGCGCGTACCCAGTACCGGCAGGTAGCCAAAGGCCGGCAGGAGCGTCCAGAGCAACCCCGCGCCGATTGGGCCGAGCAGGATCAAAAAGGTCAGGGTCGGCGCGAAACGCAGCATCGGATCAGCGCGCTGTCCGCGCTTCCCATTCCTCCACGATCCGCGTCATCCAGGAAGGATGCGGCTCGAGCAGCACATCGGCGATCTCTTCCGGACGCGGCATGGCGGGGTGCTGCGATGTCGCAGCGAACAGCGCGCGCGCGTCCGCGTCGAGCCTGTCCGTATCGAGGACGGTGAAGGCGCCAAGCACAGTCGGGTCCTGAGCATGCGCCTGGGCCTCCGGCGACATCAGGAAATTCGCGACGACCATCGCACCTTCCTTGTTCGCGGCATTATAGGGTATCGCGACGAAGGAGGTGTTGCCGATGGTGCCGGCATCGAGGAAATAGACCCGCGCCGTATCAGGCAGAAGCCCCGTCTCGGACAGAAGCGCCGCCGTCGCCGGGTTGAAGGTCACTGCGATCTCGATCTCGCCGTCGTCGAGCAGGCGATCGAGATCGGCGCTCGAGCCGGGAAAGTCCGTTCCGCCACGCCAGAAATGCGGACGGATCGCCTCATACCACGCCCAGAACGGAGCAGTGGCCTCCTCGAATCGCGCATCCGTCGCCTCTTCCTGCAGCAATGCGGGATCCGGCGTCAGCTCGTAGAGCGCCTGTTTCAGGAAGGTGGCGCCCAGGAAATTGCGGGCATTGGGATGCGTCAGCAGGCCCGGATTCTCCCGCGCCCAGTCGAGCATGTCGGGGATCGATTTCGGCAGCGTTTCAAGATCAGCACGGGCAGAGTCGTAAACGAAGGCGACCTGCGCCACGCGCCAAGGCGCCGCCATGCCATCAACGGGGATTGTGAAGTCGACCACGTTCGAGGGTTTGCCCTCCTCGTCCACCAGTGCGTAGTTCGGTAGCACCTGGGTGAAGGGCCCAAAGAGCAGATCCTGATCTTTCATCGTGAAGAAGTTCGGACCATTGATCCAGATCAGATCCACCGTACCGCCCTCGTCGCGCCCGGCGGCCCGCTCGGCCACAACCCGCGCGACCGCCTCTGCGGTATCGGTCAGCTTGACGTGCTCGATGCGCACGCCGTAGCGCTCGCGCACCTGCTCTCCAGCCCAGCTGATGAAGGCGTTACCCTTTTCGTCACCCGCCCAGGCATTCCAGTAGACGGTCTGGCCTTCAGCCGCGGCCACGATCCCGTCCCAGCTCGAAAGCGCATCCGACGCGCCATTGCGAGCTGGCGCCGCGCCTGATGAGAGCAGAAAAGCTGAGGTTGCGATTGCGCCGAACCATCGGCGCGTGGGCCCTTTCATGCTTGTCACGCAGATATCTCCCGGAACTCGAAATTTGTTGCACGCCGAGGCGAGGTGCACTGTCACCTATACGCCGCAACATGGCGATTCGTTACACGATCACGCATCCGTGAAGGCCCTTGCGGGTTTGCCAGCGGGCTGCGCGGGCGTTAAAGAAATACTTTCAATTCTGCGCTACGCAGTCAGGATGGGTACAGATTTCCGTCACGCGGGGGCAGCGGGAATCTCTGGAGTATGTGAATGAAGCGCGTCTGCGGGTCAGTGACCCGAACGCCTGTATGGAAAGCGTTTTTCCTCGCCCTCACGCTCGGCATGATGCCGGTGGGGAGCGCGTATGCGTTCGACTTCTTCGGCCTGTTCGGACGCAGCGAAACCCTGCCCGAACCGAGCACCGACGCACTCCCCTATGATTTGCAGATCGATATCGTCGGCGATGATTCGCAGCTGCGCACGGCGATCGAGGACATTTCGACGCTGTATCAGCTGCGCAGTGATGCTCCGCCGGATGCGCAGGCGCTCGCCCGGCGCGCGCAGGGCGACATCCTGCCCCTGATCGATGCACTGTGGGGACTGGGCTATTACAATGCCAGCGTCGCTATCGAGGTAGCGGGCGTGACCATGCGCGTGGGGACGGACCGCGTCGATGCGGCGCGTCCGTTTCGCGGGAGCGCGCGGGTGCCCGTGCGGATCGCCGTCGATCCATCGCAACGCTTCACCATCCGCAACGTCGCGATCGTCGAAGCGGGAACCGGCCAGCGGCTCGGCCCGACGGCGATCCCCGAGGATGTCATCGCCCTCGCCCCCGGCGACCCTGCCTCCGCCGCAAACATTCTGAGCGCACAGGCGCGCATCGTCGATTACTATCGCGCGCAGTCGCGCCCCTTCGCCGATATCGTCGAGATCGACCCGGTGGTGAACCATCCCGAGCGGGTCATGGATCTCACGATCGCGGTCTCCCCCGGCCCTGTCGCCGGCCTCGGACCGATCACGGTCACGGGCAACGAAAATGTCGACGAGCGGGTGATCCGCTCCTTCATCTATACCGAGCCGGGTGATCCCTATTCGCCCGAGGCGCTGGCGGGAATTCGCACCACCGTCACGCGGATCGACGCACTCGCCTCCGTGCGCGTGCGCCACGGCGACACCCTCGATGCCGACGGCAATCTGCCTCTTGATGTCGAGGTGACCGAGCGGCTGCCACGCGTGCTGGGCGCTTCGGCGCAGTTCTCGACCACGGACGGACCCTCAACGCGTGTCTACTGGACACATCGCAACCTGTTCGGCGGTGCCGAGCGGCTGCGGCTCGAGGCCTCGGCCTTCTATCTGACCGAGGGCGGGGGCGCGCTGTTCGACCGTCGGCGCAATGTCTTCGACGATCTCGGCGGTCGCGTCTCGGCGAGCTTCATGAAGCCGGCGCTATGGGGTACACGCAATGATTTCCTCGCCGATGCGCGCATCGAGCGCGACCGGGCGGACGGTTTCGACACACGGCTCGCGAACGTGACGGCCGGTATCCGCCATCGCTTCTCGGACACGTTCAACATCCGGGCCGGGATCGAGTATGAGCACGGTATTACGAAAGACGACACGCGCAAGCGCGATTACCGCCTCGTCGGCATCCCGCTCACGCTTGAATTCGATTCTTCCGACAGCCGGCTGGAGCCGACCGACGGCATTCGGCTCAGTGCCGGCGTGACACCTTACACCGGAGCGCTCGGCTCGTCCCTGAACATGCTGAAGACACGCTTCGACCTGTCGACCTACTATGCGCTTGATGATCGCGCCCGCTACATTCTTGCTGCACGTATCGGTTTCGGCTCCATCGTGGGGCCTGATCTCGGGAACATTCCGGCCAACCGGCGTTTCTTCGCCGGTGGCGGCGGATCGGTACGTGGCTATGCCTATCGCAGCCTCAGTCCGATGCGCAACGGCGTCCCGATCGGCGGTCGCTCGCTGATCGAAGGCTCGATCGAGGCGCGCATCCGCATCACCGATACGATCGGCATCGTGCCCTTCATCGATGCCGGCGGCGCTTTCCGCGAGAGCTATCCGGATTTCGGCGAACGACTGCGCTTCGCCGCCGGGCTCGGTTTGCGCTATCATACCGGCATCGGTCCGATCCGGCTTGATTTCGCAGTCCCGCTGCAAAAGGAGGACGGCCAGCGTGGCTACGGCGTCTATATCGGCATCGGGCAGGCCTTTTGATGATGAAACCGATCCGCACCCTCTCCGGCATCGCCGCCCTCGCTCTCGCCGCGCTCGTCGGCGGCTGGCTCTTCTTTGCCACGCCCGGTCAGGCCGATGACGACCAGAGCGCGCTGGCCTCACTGATCTCGCGCCTTTTGACCACGCCGACAACGCGGGTCTCCATCGGCGATATCGATGGCGCCTTGTCATCGACGGCAGTGATATCGAATATCACCATCTCCGACGATGAAGGCCCCTGGCTGCGTCTGGACCGGGTCAGCCTCGACTGGAGCCGCGCCTCGCTGCTGCGGCGCCGCCTGCAGGTGAACGCGCTGGATGTAGGCACGGTGGAATATCTGCGCCCGGCGCAGACGCCACCGCAGGAGCAGGACGCCGCCGAAAGCGGGCCGCTCTTTCCCGAATTGCCGCTCGAGGTTCGCATTGATGCGTTCAATCTCGACGAACTGATTGTCGGCGCGCCCGTTCTGGGCGAAGAGGCACGCTTCACCGCCGAAGGTTCCGCCCGGCTGGCAGACCCGTCCGAGGGCCTCGACCTCAGCTTCGCCGCGCGCCGCCTCGACGATGGCGCCGCGCTTGATCTCGAACTCGACTATATCCCGGAAAGCAACCGGCTGACCCTCGATCTTGCCTTCGATGAGCCCGCCGGAGGCCTTGTCGGCAACCTCCTCGATCTGCCTGGTCGTCCGCCCGTGAAGCTCGCCCTGAGCGGCGATGATCCGCTTGATGATTTCGACGCCCGGCTTGATTTCAGCGCCGGCCCGCAAATCGGGGCGCGCGGTCAGGCGCAGGTGGTGCGCAACGACGCGGCCTACGATTTCGACCTCGACCTCGTCGCGCGTCTTGCCGGCTTGCTTCCGCCCGGCGCAGCGTCCTTCTTTGAAGGCGAGACAAGGCTGACGGGCGCGGCGCAGCTGCGCGACGATACGGCATTTCGCCTCGACGATCTGAGCCTGCGCACGCGCGTCGCGCAACTGACCGTCGGCGGCACGATCTCCGCCGAGCGCGAGCTCGACGTACGGGTCACGGGCCGCGCACTCCCCGGCAATGACGGCGTCAGCCGTGCAGGTGACGTGGCGGTGGACACACTCGCCCTTGATCTGCAGGTGACGGGTCCGCTGGCGGCACCTGCCCTCGATGGTACGATCAAGGCAGCCGGGGTGGACACGCCGCGAGCAGCGCTCGAACGGCTCGATCTCGACATCGCGATCAATCCGGAAATCGCTCGGTCAACCGGGGATGATGGCGCCGATCGCTTCGATTTTCGCATCAACGGTGATGCGCGCGGCATCGCGCTGGCGGATTCGGCCCTCGACAGGGCGCTCGGCGGCAGCATCGAGATCGCAGCCCATGGGGTGCTCGGCACCGATGGCGTTGCCGATCTGGCAGAAGCGCGACTGATAACGCCGACCTTCGCCGGCAATCTCACAGGCCGTGTCGGTAGCGAATCGCTCGATGCGACGCTCAGCATGATGATCGCCGATCTGGCACCGTTCTCCGGGCTCGCCGGTCTGCCGCTACGCGGCGCGGCGGATCTGACGGCGCGGATGGCGGGCAATCCGGCGATCGAGCAGGTCGTCGTGGCACTGTCCGGTGATCTGCGTGATTTCGGCACCGGCAACGACATGATCGACGGCCTGCTCGGCGAGACGACGCGGCTGAGCGGTAACGTCGCGCAGATCCCCGACGGTCTCTCCTTCGATGAACTGCGTCTTGCGAACAGCAATCTCACGGCGCAGCTCGACGGGCGCGCCGATGACGGCGCGGCCGATATTCGCCTTGATGTCGGCGTGGCCGATCTCGCGCCGCTCGATCCCCGCATTACTGCGGGGCGGCTCGACGGCGATCTTCGCCTGACGGGATCGCTGGAACGCCCTGATCTGAGCGGCACAGTGCAAATCGCGGACATGATCGCCCTCGACCGGGATGTGCCCCGGCTCGCCCTGACGCTGGACGGGGCCGATCTCACCGGCCTTCCAGATGTGCGCCTCGCACTCGACGGGCGCGTCGCCGGCAATGCCGCGCAGGGCGGCTTGCGGCTGCGCGCGCGTGCTGCCGGCGGTTATGCGCTGGAGGATCTCGCGATCACCATTGGCTCCGCCCGCCTTGCCGGCGCGGTGACCCTCGATTCCGAAAACCGCGCCGAGGGGCGCATCGCGCTCGATGCCGAGGATCTCGATGATCTGAGCGCGCTGCTGCTGACGGAGCTTGGTGGCAGCCTCGCCGCGACGATCGATCTCGCCATCAACGAGGGCGGCCAGGATGCACGGATCGCCGCTCGTGGTGAAGCACTCGGCTTCGGCGATATCACCCTGTCGGCCTTCGAGGCGGACATGCAGGGCCGTGACCTCCTGCGGGCCCCCGCATTCGCCGGCACGGCGCGGGCGGAACGCCTTGGCGTCGCGGGACAGGAATTCACCCGCGTGGCGCTCACTGCCGAGGGTGTTGCGGATGAGACGCGTTTCACCGCCGAGGCGCGGGCCCAGGGCTTCGATCTCGATGCACGCGGACGCCTCACGCCGCGCGACTCCGATTTCGTGATCGGGCTCGACGCCCTTTCCGCCACGCGCGGCGAGCGCAGCCTCGCGCTGCGGCAGCCCGCGCGGATCATCATTGCCGACGGCAGCGCCACGTTCGAGGATGTCACCATCGCGGCCAATGGCGGGCGCATCACCATCGCAGGCGCTGCCGGGGAAAGCCTCGATCTCGCCATCGACATGACCGCCCTGCCCCTGTCGATCTCGGAGATCTTCGTCCCCGGCCTCGGCCTGACCGGGACGGCTGAAGGCCGCGCGCGGCTGCGCGGAACCGCGAATGCGCCGCAGGGCGATTACCGGCTCGACCTCTCCGATGTCGCCCTGCCGCAATTGCGCGAAGCGGGTATTCCCAGCGTCAACGTCACTGCCTCCGGCACGATTGCCGATCAACGCATCGGCGTCGATGCCCGGATCAGCGCCGCCGCAGCGGATCTGCGCATCACCGGGAGTGTACCGATCGATCAGACCGATGCGCTCGATCTGCGGGCGCAAGGCAATCTCGATCTCGCGGCGGCGAATATCATCCTCGCACCGCAGGGCCGGCGGCTGACCGGCGCCGCGCAGGTCGATGTCACGATTCGCGGCATGAGCGCGGCGCCGCGCATCGACGGGACGGCGACGGTCAGTGCGGGACGTTTCACCGACGAATCGCTGGGCCTCGATATCTCCGCGATCAATGCCCGGCTGGTTGCGCAGGGCGATGTGCTGCGCATCGAGTCCTTCAGCGCCGCCACACCCAATGGCGGCACGCTCGCCGCATCCGGACAGGTGCGGATCGACCCTGCTGCGAATTTCCCGGGCGAGTTGCGCATCACCGGACGCGATGCGCGCCTCGTCTCGAATGATCTCGCGACTGCGACCGTCGATCTTGACCTTTCGCTCACCGGCGCCCTCGTGACGCAGCCTTTGATTGGCGGCAGCGTCACCCTGACGACGCTCGACATCACCGTTCCCGACCGCCTGCCCACGACATTGCAGCCGCTTCCCGGCACCCGCCATGTCGACGCGCCGGAGGAGGTGCGCCTGCGTCTGGCGTTGCGGGAAGCCGCGAAGCGCGAGCGCGGCGTGCGCTTCAATGCGCGCCTCGATCTGGCCATCGACAGCCCCAACCGCATCTTCATTCGCGGGCGCGGCATCAATGCCGAACTGGGTGGCGCGCTCCGTCTGAGCGGCACCAGCCTTGATCCGGTCGCCATGGGCGGCTTCGAATTGCGGCGCGGTCGCTTCGATCTGCTCGGCCAGCGGCTCGAACTGACACGGGGTACGCTCGATTTTGCCGGTGATCTTGTACCCTTCATCGATTTCGTCGCCGAGACGCAGGTGAGTGATGCCAGTGTGAGCATTACGGTCTCGGGACCCGCCGATGATCCCGCCTTCATCCTCAGCTCCGTCCCTTCCCTGCCCGAGGACGAAATCCTCTCACGTATCCTGTTCGATCAGGCTTCCGGCGGGCTGTCTGCCGCACAGGCCCTTCAACTTGCCCAGGGCATCGCCACCCTGACCGGCGGCGGCCCTGGAGCCTTCGACGAGTTGCGCCGCGCGCTTGGTGTCGACAGCCTCGACATCACCGCCGATGCTCAGGCTCCCGCCGTGGGCGTTTCGCGCTATATTGCAGACAATGTACGCGTCGGCATCCGCGCCGGCGCGCGCCCGGAAGATACCGGGGTATCGGTCGATATCGACCTCAGCCGCCGATTGCGTTTGCAATCTCAGGTCGGCGCCGATGGAGATACCTCGGTCGGTATCGGTTTCGAGATCGAGTACTGAACCAAGCCGCTTGTGAAGGGGACCCGCCATGAAG
>NZ_DATGCW010000173.1:0-2356 GCF_035311605.1 Saliniramus sp. | reverse complement strand
CTGGTGGCGGGGCTGCTGGCCTTCGGTGTGCTCTTCGCCGTGAATTCCTCGCTGCACTCCTATCTGATCCTCGCCTTCACCCAGGTCGAACGGGTCACGATGGACGTCGGCTTCTACTACATGGCTAATGCGGGCGGGCGGCTTGCCGCTGATGTTGGGCACGGCGAGCGTAATGATTGCTGCATCGGCACTGGCGGCGGGGCGGCTGCGCGCCGGGTGAGGCCCCGGCGCGCGGTGGCCTGCTCAGGCCACCATCTTTGCCACGACCTCGCCGAAGGCGGAAGGCGTGGGCACGATGGTCACGCCCGCGTCGCCGAGGATTTCCACCTTTTCCTGCGCCGATTCGCCGAATGCCGAGACGATCGCCCCGGCATGGCCCATGCGCCGCCCCTTGGGGGCCGAGAGACCGGCGATATAGGCCGCGACCGGCTTGGTCATGTGGTCGCGGATATAGGCGGCGGCCTCGGCCTCTTGCGGGCCGCCGATCTCGCCCACCATCACCACGGCGTCGGTCTCGGGGTCGGTCTCGAAGAGTTCGAGAATGTCGCGAAAGCTTGATCCATTGATCGGATCGCCGCCAATACCCACCGATGTGGAGACGCCGATGCCGCGCTCTTTCATCTGGCTTGCCGCTTCGTAGCCAAGGGTGCCCGAGCGCCCGACGATCCCCACGCGCCCCGGCATGTAGATAGCGGGAGGCATCAGCCCGGCAAAGGCCTGCCCGGGCGTGATGATTCCGGCGCAGTTGGGGCCGATGAGGCGCATCCGGCGCTCGGCCTTGTAGCGGCGCATGTAGCGTTTGACGCGGATCATGTCGCGCGCCGGGATGCCGTCGGCGATGCACACGCAGGTGCGGATGCCTGCATCCGCCGCCTCCATTATCGCGTCGGCGGCGAAGGGGGGCGGGACGAAGCAGATCACGAGATCGGCCCCGGTCTCGGCCACCGCGCCCTTGACGGTGTTGAATACCGGCAGCCCGTCGTGCGTGGTGCCGCCCTTGCCCGGCGTCACGCCGCCCACCACGTTGGTGCCGTGACCGATCATGTCGGCGGTGTGAAAGCTGCCGATGCGGCCCGTAAGCCCGGTGACCAGGACGCGGCTCGATGTGTCGATGAGAATGGCCATCAGGCGGCTCCCTTTTCCGATTTGCGAGCGGCAGACCACGCCGCCACCACCTTCTCGGCAGCGTCGGCGAGGCTCTCGGCGGTTTGGATGGGCAGACCGCTCTCGGCGATGAGACGGCGGCCCTCCTCGACATTGGTGCCGGACAGACGCACCACCAGCGGCATGGTCAGCTCCAGCTCGCGCACCGCGCGGATCACCCCCTCGGCGATCCAGTCGCAGCGGTTGATGCCCGCGAAGATATTGACGAGGATCGCCTCGACATTGGGATCGTTGAGCACCGCCTGGAACGACATCAGCACGCGCTCGGGGCTGGCACCGCCGCCCACGTCGAGAAAGTTGGCAGGCTCGCCCCCGGCCATCTTGATCATGTCGAGCGTGGCCATCGCGAGGCCCGCGCCGTTGACGATGCAGCCGATCTCGCCGTCGAGGCCGATATAGCTCAGCCCGCGATCGCTGGCGAAGGTCTCGCGCGAATCCTCCTGGCTCTTGTCGCGGAACTCCGAGATTTCGGGGCGGCGAAAGAGCGCGTTGTCGTCAAAGCTCACCTTGGCGTCCAGCGCCACGATCTCGCCCGCACCGGTGACGACGAGCGGGTTGATCTCGACCATGTTGGCGTCGGTTTCCTCCATCATCTTGTAACAGCCGATGATTGTCTTGACCGCCTGCGGGATGAGCGCCGGATCGAGATCGAGCGAGAAGGCGATCTCGCGCGCCTGAAATGCCTGCATCCCCACCGCCGGATCCACCACCGAGCGGATGATCGACTCGGGCTCCTGCGCCGAGATTTCCTCGATCTCCATGCCGCCCTGCGCCGAGGCCACGACGACCACGCGCTCTTCCTTGCGGTCCATCACGAAGGCCAGATAGATTTCCTGCGCGATATCGGTCGCTTCCTCGACATAGAGGCGGCTGACGAGCTTGCCCTGCGGCCCTGTCTGATGCGTGACCAGCATCCGCCCCAGCATCCAGGATGCCGCCTCGCTGATCTCCTTCTCGGACTTGCAGATCCGCACTCCGCCCGCCTTGCCGCGGGCACCGGAGTGGATCTGCGCCTTGACCACCCATTTGTCGCCCGAAAGTTCCGAGGCGCGGTAGACCGCCTGTTCGGGACTGTAGGCGATGCCGCCGCGCGGCACCTGCACGCCGAAGCGTTTGAGCAGGTCCTTGGCCTGGAATTCGTGGATATCCATCTGGTTCTCCTCCCTTATCCCTTTGCGGCGATGGCGTCGGC
>NZ_DATGCW010000172.1:0-14407 GCF_035311605.1 Saliniramus sp. | reverse complement strand
TCCCAACGCTCCAGGTTCATCGCGGTCACGACGGGGTCCCAGCCGCCCAGCGGGATCACCAGAAGATGCGTTGCGCTCTCCCACCAGCCGGCACTGTAACCGGAACCGGCGCCGGTAATAGCGCAATCGACGACACCGCGCTCAAGCGCACCGGGAACCTCACCGAAACCGATATTGACGCCCTCGGCGCCCAAAGCTTCGAGGAACTGGGTGGTCATGCGGCCCGAGCCGCGCACCTGCTTGCCTTCGAGATCGGCGAGCGAGGTGACCTCGTCGCGGCAGAAGACGATCTGTGGCGGATAGGGCGCAATCGCGAGAAGCTGTGAATCGAAGCGCTCGCGCATGGAATCAGCAACCCACTCGCGCGCCGCATCCACGGTCGCCTTTGCGGTATCGGCATCCATTGCGATCAGCGGCACGTCCAGTGCCTCAAGCTCGGGCGCGTCAGAAACGGTGTAATCGGCCACTGTCATGCCGACATCGAAGACACCGTCACTGAGCAGGCGGTAGACATCCCCACCGCTGGAGCCGAGCTGGTTGAAGGTGGTCATGTCGACCGCGATCTGTCCGTCGGACATTTCCGGCAGCGTCTCGGTCCAGAACGGCGCCTCGAACTGCTGGTAGAGCGGAAGGCTGCTCCAGGAGCCGACGACCGACAAGGTGACCTCGTCAAGCTCGTTCGCGTGAGCGGCACCGCCAAAAGCGAAGGCGGCAATGCCGGCAAGAAGGCTCGTTTTAAGCGATCGGTTCATATTTGAACTCCTTTTCCCCTGTGGATGCGGCCCTCAATGAGCCGCGTTGAGACCGATGGATGCTCCCTCGGCCGGCACGTCCGTAACCAGCATGTAGCCCGGTTCGTGCGTGATCGCGATATCGGGCCCGGCATTGCGGATCGCCATTTGTGGCGTCACGCCGCAGGCCCAGAAAACAGGTATGTCGCCCGGTGCGACGACCGGCGGATCGCCGAATTCCGGATTGTCGAAATCCTTGATGCCGATCTGCGCCGGATCACCGATATGCACCGGCGCGCCATGGGCCAGCGGCTGGCGATCGGACAGCACGATCGCGCGGATCGCATCCGCCGGCGAGAAGGCGCGCATGGAAACGACGAGTGGGCCGTGAAAGGGGCCGCTCGGACGCGTCTCGATATTGGTGACATACATCGGCACGTTCCGCCCGGCCTCTATATGGCGCACCGGGATGCGGGCGCGCTGCAGCGATTCCTCGAAGGAAAACGAGCAACCGATGACGAAGGAGACGAGATCATCGCGCCAATCGGCCGACAGGTCCTCGACACGATTACGCAGGCCGCTTCCCCTAAAGACCCGATAGAATGGCACATCCGTGGCAATGTCGAGATCATCACCCAGCACAGCAATACTGCGCTCACCGGGGCGCGATACACCAAGCAGAGGGCATGGTTTGGGGTTGTTGACGCAAAAGCCGAGGAAATCATCGGCATAGGCCTTGGGCAAGATCGCGAGGTTGCCCTGCAGATAACCGCCGGCCTGCCCGGTCGTGGGATTCGCGAAAGATTTCGCGCGGATCAGCCGGCGCAATTGCTCCGGCGATGCGATCGTCGTCATCATGTTCCCCTGCCGATATACGTTCGCGCCTGAGCAGGAACGCTTCCGCATTCTGAATTATGAAGCCGAGTTTCACAAAGCCAAACGTTCGTGTCAATCGATCAAATACTGATCAAAATGATCTTAAATTCAGATCAGTTGATGATATCAGCAACAGCCAGCTGTGCAGCCGTTCCGATCTCATCCATCACCTTTCCCGGCTGTTCGGGCAAATGGGCGAAATCAAAGGTCAGGTCGGACATCGCGGCATCGACGGCCACCGGCACCGGACGCAGCAACCCCTCCGAGAGATCGCGCGCCGCCATCGGCTCGGGCAGCAGGCCGATACCGAGCCCGGCCCGGGTCAGATGCAATGTCGTCGAAAGTGACGCGCAGGCGTGCAGAAGCGGCGGCGGCAACCGCGTCATCGGCAATTTGTGTTCGAGTTCGGCATGCGGCAGCGTCCCGCGGGAAAAGGTGATGATCGGGTAGCGCGACAGCGCTTCGATATCGAGCGGCCCCTCCTCAAGCGCGTAATCGCGTGCAGCATACCAGGCGAGCGGACAACGATAGATCGGGCGACGCACGGCCAGCGGCGGCACCAGCGAGGTCATCATCACGGCAATGTCGATATCGGCGTCGAGCAATTTGCGCGCGAGATCCGGCGATGTGTCGACCGAAAGCTCGAGACGCATTTCGGGCAGGCTCTCGGCAAGTCGCGTCAACATTCCAGCGAGCCAGGTATGCACGATGGTCTCGGCCACGCCGATACGAATCGTGCCGGCAAAGCCACCCTGTGGTCCGAGTGCGGCAGCGATCTGGTTGCGCATCGCCACGAGGCGCTCGCTCTGCTCCAGAAACGCCCTGCCCTGGGGTGTGAGTTGCGCCCCACGCCGGCGGCGGTCGAAGATCGTCAGGCCGAGGCGTGCTTCGAGCCCGGAGACACGTGCCGATATCGCGGATTGCGTAAGATTGAGTTTGCTCGCGGCGGCGCGAAACCCTCCCCAGCGCACGATCTCGCGCACGATCTCGGCATCGCGGATATCAAACATGACACGTCACTTTCCACCGAGCATACGGCATTCGACTCCCGGTTACGCCAAGGTCGCGGCCATGTCGAGGTCGGGGTCATGAGTGCCTTCGTGGCGAGCTGCGCAATCGGGCGATCAGAAAATGTTCGAGCGCTCGTACTGCACCGGCCAGACGACGTGCTCCGCACGCAGGCGATTCGCCGCATGGAGGGCCCAATGCGGATCATACAACAGAACCCGCCCCAGAATCACCAGATCGGCGCGCCCTCCGGCAAGGATCTCCTCCGCCTGTTCCGGCGCGGAAATCAGACCGACGGCGCCGGTGGCGATCCCTACCTCACGACGGATCGCCTCGGCAAACGGGACCTGATAACCGGGATAGGGCCTGATCGCCTGGCGATGATCGACGCCACCGGTCGAGCAATCGATCAGATCCACATCCCCGCGCTGCGCCAGCATCCGCGACAGCGCGATCGAGGCCGGGAGATCGAGCCCGCCCTCGACCCAGTCGGTGGCGGAGATGCGCACAAAGAGCGGGAGTTCAGCCGGCCATTGGCTGCGCACCGCATCAATCACCTGATTGAGCAGCCGCGCCCGGTTTTCGAGCGAGCCACCATAGGAATCGGTGCGATGATTGCTCAGCGGCGAGAGGAAGGAATGGATCAGATAACCATGCGCCGCATGCACCTCGACAATCCGGAAGCCCGCCTCGCGCGAACGGCGCGCCGCATCGCGGAATTCTTCCACCACCCTGTCGATATCCGCCTGGCTCATTGCGCGCGGTGGAGGCGTTTGCGGGGTCTGGGGCAACGCCGAAGGGCCGATCGTCTCCCATCCGCCCTCGCCGACGGGGATCGGCTTCGTGCCTTTCCACGGCTGTGAGACGGAAGCCTTGCGCCCGGCATGGGCGAGCTGGATCATCGGCACGGCACCGAGGCTCGCCACATGCGACGCGATTCGCGCCAGCGCATCGCGCTGTTCGTCGTTCCAGATGCCGAGACAATGCGGCGTGATCCGCCCGATATCGCTGACATGCGTCGCCTCGATGCACACAATACCGACACCGCCCGCGGCACGCGCGGCGATATGACCGAAATGCCAGTCATTGGGGATGCCGTCCTGCGCGGAGTACTGGCACATCGGCGACATCATGATCCGGTTGCGTGATTCAACCGTGCGAAAACAGATCGGTCGGAACAGATAGGGATTGCGCGCAGGGCGCTGGACACGACGGGCGTCTTCACTCATGGGCGGGCTTTCCTGGCAGCGGGCGCAATCGGGGGCAAAACAATGACCGATGGCTGTCATAGAGAAGCCCACGCCGCGCACCCGGGTCAATGGCGGGAAGTCCGATCCCGCTTGCGCCTTTCAGCGCTCGACGCGTTCCCAGCCACGCCCGCCGAGCCGTTCCTGCGGCATGAAACGCTCCTTGTAGGCCATTTTGGGCGAGCCCTGGACCCAGTAGCCCAGATAGACGTAATCCAGACCCATCCGGGCCGCCCGCTCGATATGCTCGAGGATGAGATACGTGCCGAGGCTGCGACGCGGCACATCGGGATCGAAAAACGAATAGACCATCGACAGACCGTCCGAGAGCACATCCGAGAGGCATACCCCAAGAAGCGGGCCTTCGCCGCGCCCGTTGATGCGCGAATCCGGCCCGCTGCGCCGATATTCCACGACCATCGTATTGATATGACTGTCCTCGACCATCATCACATAATCGAGCATCGACATATCCATCATCCCGCCATTGGCGTGGCGCGCTGCGAGATAGCGGCGAAACAGCGCGTATTGCTCCGAAGTGCCGTGGTTTGAGCGGATCTCGCCGACGAGATCGGCATTGATGCGGGTGAGCCTGCGCATATTGGCGGACGGCTTGAAATCGGCGACCGGCACACGCACGGAAACGCAGGCGCGACAATTCTCGCAGGCCGGGCGATAGGCGATCGTCTGTGAGCGGCGGAAACCGCCATGTGTGAGGATATCGTTGAGTTCGTCCGCGCGATGCCCGATGAGATGCGTGAACACCTTCCGCTCCTCGAGCCCGTCGAGATAGGGGCAAGGCGTCGGCGCCGTCAGGAAGAATTGGGGTGTATCGCGCGAATGTCTGGTCACGCCGCTACGGCTCCGGGTTTGATATATCACGCCCTTCAGCAAAGATAACACCGGATGGGCCATCGACAACGGGGGTTTTGTCAGGCCCTTGCCGATTTCTGAAGACGGTATCGATTTTCTGCAGAATACCGCAGCCGTCACGGGTGCGCGCGCAGGACAATGAGATTGACGATCAGATCCCGCCCCAATCTGGCATCGCCGCGCAGAAAACCGATGACAACATCGACGAGCAGGATGAGGAACGTGGAGGCCGCGAAATAGAACAGCAGCGCATGGGCCGCCGCACGCAGCGGATCGATCCCCTCACCGCTCGCCGCATCGACCACCCGCAACCCGCAAAGACGCATGCCGATCGTGCTCGCGGCAGGCCCTCCCATGGTGAGAGCGGTATAGAGGATGGCGGCGCCCGGCCCGAGGATCGCGAACAGCAACCAGCCGAGCCCGAAGGTCAGAAAGCCCAGAATGGTGATCGCGAATGCCAGTACGACGATAAAGGCCATGATGATCAGGAGATCGATCAGCAGGGCCACGAAGCGCCGGCCCAGGACACCCGTCGCCCCGCCAGCAGCGAGGGGAATTGTCTGTGGTATCGTCGTTGTCATCTTGCCTCCTCCAGCCTCATGGTCCCGCCTGCATCAAACCGCGGGGATCAATCCGGCGCGGCTCGTACCCCTCGTCACGCAAAGCGGCGAAGATCTGCGCGGTATGCGCTGCGTCGCGTGTCTCGATCGTCAGATCGACGGTGACACCCTTCGCAGGCACATCGAGATAAAGACGTCCATGCGATACTTCCAGGATATTCGCACCGAGTTCACCCAGACGCGTCGAGACCCGACCGAGCAGGCCGGGACGATCATGCGAGTAGATCCTGAAAGCCACAACGCGCTCCTCGCGCTCCAGTTCGCGCACCATCACCGATGCGAGGATGCGGGCATCGATATTGCCGCCACACAGAACGACACCGACATTGCCCCCGGCGAACAGATCCGGTCGCGCCAGCATGGCCGCGATACCGGCGGCGCCGGCGCCTTCCGCCATCGTGCGCTGGTATGTGGCGCAAGCATTGACAGCGCTCTCGATCAGATCCTCCTCGACCACGACGATCTCTTCGACCAGATCGCGCACGATTGGCAATGTCAGGCGCCCGGGATGCTTGACGGCGATGCCTTCCGCCAGCGTCGCGCCGCCGACCGGACGGTCATCCCCCGTCAGCACATTGTGAAACGAGGCATAGAGGGCCGCCTCGACGCCGATGATCCGGATTTCGGGGGCGAGCGCGCGGGCGGCGACGGCGATCCCCGAGATAAGGCCGCCGCCGCCGATCGGTACGACAAGTGTATCGATATCCGGGCATTGCGCCAGCATTTCGAGAGCGATCGTCCCCTGCCCCGCCATCACCAGCGGATCATCGAAGGGGTGCACCATGGTCAGGCCTTGGCGCGCAGCGATGGCCTTCGCCTCTGCCTCGGTCTCGACGAGGGTTTCGCCGTGCAGCACGACGCGTGCCCCGTGGGCGATTGTATTCTCGACCTTCACCAGAGGTGTGGCTTCGGGCATGACGATGGTCGCCGGGATCTTCATGCGCCGGGCATGATAAGCCACGGCCTGGGCATGATTGCCGGCAGACATGGCGATCACGCCCGCAGCGCGGGAATCCGCATTGAGCGCCGCAAGCCGGTTGACGGCGCCGCGCTCCTTGAAGGCACCGGTCGCCTGCATGTTTTCCAGCTTCAGTTGAACCTGCGCGCCGGTCAGCTGCGACAGGCGCGGCGAATGGATCATGGGGCTGGTGATGACATGCCCCTCGATCACGCGCGCTGCGGCGCGAATATCATCAAGCGAGATCGCATGCGCTTCGCCACTGGCTGACATGATCGTCTTCCTGATCGAATCGGGAGGCGGACAATTGCAGCAGGCACGTCGCCGCGCAACAGGCGACGGAGTGTGAGTGGCCCGACGCAACCCGCATGCGCCGCGCGCTGATCGGCGACGCGAATCAGGGCGGGCCCGGCGGGCGGCTCAGACGGCTGTGCCGCTTCAGCGCCGACGGTTGCCACCGCCGCGGGCCGGCGGGCGCGGACCCGAGAAGCCACGATCATCCTTGTGGCGGAAAACAAGGCGCCCCTTGTCGAGATCATAGGGCGACATTTCAACGGTCACGCGGTCACCGGCAATGGTCTTGATGCGGAACTTGCGCATCTTGCCAGCGGTGTAAGCGATCACCTCGTGGCCGTTTTCGAGCTCGACGCGGAACTTGGCATCCGGGAGAACCTCGGTGACGACACCCTCGAACGTGATCAACTCTTCTTTCGACATCCATAACTCCTGGCCATTCGCGGCAAAAGCCGCCGCTCGTTGAGCGACGGCTTACATCCGTTTGCGAAGACGAGCAACGTCTTCATGCAAGTGGATCGACGGTCAGGCAGCCTGGAGATTGACTGCAGAGGACTTGCCGGTGCGGCGATCGTCCTGGATCTCGTAGGAGATCTTCTGGCCTTCTGCGAGGCCGCGCATGCCGGAGCGCTCGACCGCAGAAATATGGACGAAAACGTCCTTGCCGCCCTCATCCGGCTGAATGAAGCCGTAGCCCTTTTGATCGTTGAACCACTTAACGGTGCCGGTATTCATAGTGTTTTGTCCTAGATAGTGCATAGTCGTCGAAAATCGAGCCCGCACGCGGCGGAGCAAGATTCATGAAGTCGAATTCAGGAGAGATAGTCTGCGCGTAGGCTCACGTTTTTCAGCGAGCAAAGCGGCCCAGTCGTCCGGCCTAAAGATCGATTTCGCGAACATGCACTATTTCGCACCCCGGCACAATACGTGAAAAGGCCGACCTCTCCTTTCGACGGCCATTTCGCATCCGGCTTCCCGCCCCACCGCTCTGGACAGGATTGCGGCCCTGCGCCAGATCTGCGCCATTATCAATCGAGGCGGGCCACAACAGAAGAAACCGGAGGAATGCCCGATGTCGCTGGAGACCGACAACCGCATGAATGATCCCGATCGCATCTATCGTCTGCTGATAGACGCACATCGCGGCCTGACCGACGAGCAGAGCGCCGTCCTCAACACGCGCCTCGTCCTGATTCTCTCCAACCAGATCGCCGACGAGGCCGTGATCAGCGAGGCGATCGCGCTGGCCAGGGCCGATATGGGCAAGAGCGACGGCAATTCCAAATAAGCTGAGTCGCATTGCCGCCACCGCGCCGCGATCACGTCACGGGCGAACGGCGCTGCCGGCCAGCAAGCCGCCATCGATCGTGAGCTCCGATCCCGTCATGTAAGCCGCCTCGTCGGATGCCAACAGCACCGCGACGGCTGCAACCTCCGACGGCTCCCCGAAACGCCTGAGTGGCGTATCCGCGACGCATTGCGCCATTCGCTCGCCGCGCCCCGGCCATTCGCCGAGGAGCGCGTCCCACATCGGGGTCAGGATCGCGCCCGGATGGATCGCATTGGAGCGGATCGCCCAGCCCTGCTCGGCGCAATACAAGGCCACCGTCTTCGAATGATTACGAACACCGGCTTTCGATGCGGCATAGGCCGCCGCACCGGGTATCCCGACCTGGCCGGAGCGTGAGGACAGGTTGATGATCGACCCGGTACCGCGCCGCTTCATCGCGGAGATGGCGTAGCGGCAGCCGAGGAAGACACCGTCCAGATTGACCGCCATCACGGCGCGCCAGTCCGCAAGCGTCGCGTGTTCGGGATCATGGGGCACGGCGCCCCCTTCGAAGCCGGTGACGCCGGCATTGTTGACGACGACATCGACCTCCGGGAAGCGCGTCGCGAACGCCTCCCAGTCATCTTCGCGGGAGGCGTCCAGCCGGTGGAACGGCATGGCGAGCGATCCGGCGGTTTTGCAGCCCGCCGCCTCGTTGATATCGCTCAGGATGACGGTGGCGCCTTCGGCCACGAAGGCTTCGGCGATCGCGGCACCGATGCCGCGCGCAGCGCCGGTGACGACGCAGAGTTTTCCCGAAAGTCTGGGCATGTGGAATTCCTGATTGTCATGGAGATGCGCGGGCCGGAAAGATGCGCGGACACAAGGGCGCGCGGGCACCAGGCCTCAATGGCAGGCGTTGTTGTCCATGACACGAATTCCTTCGTTTTCTTGATGCGTAGAATACAGCCCGCCCTGTCAGCGCGTCAATCCGCCTGCGTGACGATCTGCCGGTGACATCGTAGCGCTCAGGCGGCTAGTTTCGGAGAGTGCGTGCACCCAAGTGAGCGGGGCGTGTCGAAATGCCGATGGGCGCGCATGCGTGCCGGATGTATCGAACCGGTGATCGCGTGAACGCAAAGGAGAGCGCCATGGGCCTGAAGCAAGGCTGGAACGGACGGTTCTACGAGGATTTCGAGCCGGGCGATGTCTACAAGCACGCGCTGGGGCGCACGGTCACGGCCACTGACAATTCCTGGTTCACGCTGCTGACGCAAAACACCGCGCATCTGCATTTCGACGTGAATTATGCCGAGCACACCGCCTTCGGAAAGCCGCTGGTGAATTCCTGCTTCACCATCGCCCTCGTCACCGGGCAGAGCGTGGCGGATATCTCGCAGAATGTCTTTGCCAACCTGGGCTGGGACGAGGTGCGCCTGCCCAAACCCGTCTTCGAGGGCGACACCATCTATTCCGAATCGACCGTACTGGAAAAGCGCGAGAGCGGATCGCGCCCCGATGTCGGCATCGTCAAGGTCGAGACCATCGGCACCAATCAGCATGGCGATATCGTGATTTCGTTCAAGCGCACCCTGCTCGTCTACAGGAAAGGCCAGGGCCCCGGTGACAAGCACCGGCCCGAGCCGAAAAGAAAAGCGTGAGCAGGAAAGGGTCAGGAGACCAGCATGAGCGAGGCGCGCATGATCGAAAGCCATCTTGAGGTTCGCGAGGCGGTGATCCGTCTGTGCGCCGATTTTCCCGGTGAATACTGGCGCAAGCTTGACCGCGAAAACGCTTATCCGTCGGAATTCGTCACGGCCCTGACCGAAGCCGGCTATCTCGCTGCGCTGATCCCCGAGGAATACGGCGGCGCCGGCCTGCCGCTCTCGGCGGCGGCGGCAATCCTCGAAGAGATCCAGCGCGCGGGCGGCAATGGGGCTGCGTGCCATGCGCAGATGTATGTCATGGGCACGGTTCTGCGCCACGGGTCGGAAGCGCAGAAGCAGGCCTATCTCCCCGATGTGGCGAGCGGCCAGCTGCGGCTCCAGGCGTTCGGCGTGACGGAGCCGAGTTCGGGCACGGATACGACCTCGCTCAAGACCTTCGCCCGGCGCGAGGGCGACAGCTACATCGTCAACGGCCAGAAGATCTGGACGAGCCGGGCGGAATATTCCGATCTGATGATCCTGCTCGCACGCACCACGCCGCGCGATCAGGTGGCGAAGCGTACCGATGGCCTCTCGGTCTTCATCGTCGACATGCGCGAGGCCATCGGCAACGGGCTGACCATCCGCCCGATCCGCACCATGATGAACCACGCCACCACCGAGATCTTCTTCGACGATCTGTGCGTACCGGCGGAGAACCTCATCGGCGAGGAAGGCAAGGGCTTTCGCTATATCCTTTCGGGCATGAATGCCGAGCGCATCCTCATCGCCGCCGAATGCATCGGCGATGCCAAGTGGTTCATCGAGAAGGCGACCGATTACGCGAAGGAGCGCAGCGTGTTCGGGCGCCCGATCGGCGAGAACCAGGGCGTGCAGTTCCCCATCGCCACGGCCTATGCCCGGATGCGCGCCGCCGAGTTGATGGTGCAGCAGGCGATCGCGCTCTACGAGGCCGGCGAGAATTGCGGCGCGGAGGCCAACATGGCCAAGATGCTCGCCGCCGACGCCTCTTTCGAGGCGGCCAATGTCTGCGTGCAGACCCATGGCGGCTTCGGTTTCGCCGAGGAATACGATGTCGAACGCAAATTCCGCGAAACCCGCCTCTACCAGGTCGCCCCGATCTCCACGAACCTCATCCTCTCCCACCTCGCGGAACACGTCCTGGGCTTGCCGCGGTCGTTTTGAGGAGTGGCTTGCGAGTGGTAAGGCAAAAGCATACCATGAAGTGAGGAAGGATCTGGAATGGCATCCGTCGAGAAGATCACCATCGCCCTCACGCCTGAAATGGCCTCGTTCGTACGCCGTGCCGTAGAGGCTGGTGAATATGCCTCGACCAGTGAAGCGATCCGTGAAGCCGTGAGAGAATGGCAGGAGCGTCGGGACTTGCTGGGATACACGATCGAAGAATTGCAGGTTCTCATCCAGGAAGGCCTGGAAAGCGGCCCGGGCCGGCATGAATCGATGGCGTCCATCAAGGATGAAGCGCGGCGGCGACTGCTTGTCGCATCAAGGGATTGATCGTGCCTGCGATTACCCGCACCCGGCGGGCCGAAGAGGATCTGATCAGCATCTGGCTCATGGTCGCCGCCGAAAACCCCACCACTGCCGACAGACTACTCGATGCCTTCGACGCCCGTTGGAAACAGCTGCTTCTTCACCCTCGATCAGGGGTCGCGCGAGACGACATCAAACGAGGCATCCGCCATCTCGTGACGGGTCGGTATCTGACGTTCTATCGCTTGATCGATGATGGAATCGAGATCATACGCGTCCTGCACGGGCGCCGCGAGGTAACGCGCGAAGACCTGGGGCCGTGAAACAGGGCGCGCTATTTCTGCCCAACGCAGCATCCGGCCATCCTGTGCCAGCGATGCAGCGCGATCTCCCTCTTCCGCCGAGGAGAGGGCAGTTGCACTGCGGCCTTTATTCAGAACGCCGGCTGCGTCCAAAACCCGTTTTAACTCCCAACCCACCCCCGGCGCTTGAAGAAACCGGCGTCTCGTGACAAGACCGCGCGGTATCAATTGGCGCGCGGGGTGGCTGCGCGGATCCGGCGCCGCGTCAGGCGGGCGTCGGCAAAATCGAGACGGACGTGAGATGAATCTGTTTGCGACTTTCGAGGAGCGTGTGGCGCTGGCGCTGCGGAATCTGCAGCAGGCGGGCGATCTGCCGGCGGATCTGGATATTTCCCGCGCCGTCGTCGAGCCGCCGCGCGATCCCGCCCATGGCGATCTCGCCACCAATGCGGCGATGGTGCTGGCCAAGCCGGCGGGCACCAATCCGCGCGCGCTGGCGGAAAAGATCGCCGCCGATCTGGCGAGCGATCCGCGTATCGTGGCGGCGGAGGTGGCGGGTCCGGGCTTCATAAATATGCGGCTCGATCCGGCGATCTATCGCGAGATGCTGCGCGCCGTGATCCTGCTCGGCGAGGAGTACGGGCGCGGCACTGGCCAGGATACGCGCCCGGTCAATGTCGAATACGTCTCGGCCAATCCCACCGGCCCGATGCATGTCGGCCACGGGCGCGGCGCGGTCTTCGGCGATGCGCTGTGCGCGCTCCTCGCCTTCGCCGGCCATGATGTCTCGCGCGAATATTACATCAACGATGCCGGGGCTCAGGTCGACGTGCTCGCCCGCTCCGCCTTCCTGCGCTACCGCGAAGCGCTCGGTGAGGAGATCGGCGAGATCCCGGAAGGGTTCTATCCGGGCGATTATCTCGTCGGTGTCGGCCAGCAGCTGGCGCAGAGCTACGGGCCGGGTCTGCATGATCATACGGAAGCCGAGTGGCTACCGGTCGTTCGCGATGCGGCGATCGGGGCGATGATGGGGATGATCCGGGACGATCTCGCCGCCCTCGACATTCGCCATGACGTGTTCTTCTCCGAGCGCTCGCTCATGGCGGGCGGCACCGACGAAGTGGCCGCCACCATTGCCGATCTGCGCGCCCGCGATCTGATCTACGAGGGCCGCCTGCCCCGCCCCAAGGGCGCGCCGGACGAGGACTGGGAGGACCGGGAGCAGACGCTTTTCCGCGCCACGGAATTCGGTGACGATGTCGACCGCCCGCTGCTCAAATCCGATGGCTCCTACACCTATTTCGCAGCCGATATCGCCTATCATCGCTCCAAGTTCGAGCGCGGTTTTCCAGTGATGATCGATGTCTGGGGCGCCGATCACGGCGGCTACGTCAAGCGCATGCAGGCGGCGGTGAAGGCGATCACCCGCGGCGAGGGCGCCCTCGACGTCAAGCTGTGTCAGATGGTGCGGCTGCTGCGCGACGGCGAACAGGTGAAAATGTCGAAACGCTCCGGCGAGTTCGTCACGCTGCGTGAGGTGGTCGACGAGGTCGGCTCCGACGCGGTGCGCTTCATGATGCTCTACCGCAAGAACGATGCGCCACTCGATTTCGATCTGGTGAAGGTGCGCGAGCAATCGAAGGACAACCCGGTCTTTTACGTGCAATACGCCCATGCACGCTGCCACTCGGTCGCGCGGCAGGCAGCGGAGGCGTTTCCGCAGGCGGATCTGTCCCCGGAGAATCTCGCGACCCGCGCAGCAGCCTCGCAGACGGCGATCGACCCGGCGGAGCTGGAACTGCTGCGGCGGATCGCGCAATATCCGCGCATCGTCGAAGCCGCCGCAAAAGCGCACGAGCCGCACCGGATCGCGTTCTTCGTCCATGAAATCGCCAGTTTGTTGCATCAGTTCTGGGCGAAGGGCAAAGATTCCACACACTTACGCTTTGTTAACCAAAGCGATGAAGAGTCGAGCCTGGAAAGACTCGCTCTGGCATACGCAATCCGTTGCGTGATCGCCTCGGGTCTTCGTATTCTGGGCGTCGCGGCGCCCGACGAGATGCGCTAGCGGGGCTCCCGCGAGAGCGGGTGGATCATCGGCCCGACGAGGCCCCCTCCCCGCCACGCACCGTCGGCACCGTCGGCGAAGGTGAAGGCGGCACGCCGCCTGCGAGGGACGAGGGGCCCGGCCGAACATGAGCGATACGGCGAAGAGACGTCTGGCGATCGACCTCGACGAGATCGAGCGGCAATTGCAACAGAGCGCACCACAGCGTGGCGGCGGAAACGGCTCCGGCGCGGGTTCTGGTGGCAGTGGCGGCCAGGATCCCGGGGGCGCGCCATCGGGCAAACCCGATCCGCTGGCGGAGCTTGCCCGCATCGTCGGGCAGGACGACCCGTTCCGCAGCATTCTCAGCGGCGAACCGGCCGGTACCGAGCCGCGTCGCGATGATCCGGATCACGATGCCGTCTTCGGCTATGGCGGCGACGACACACATCACCAGCCGGAACCGCCGCCTGCACATACGGCTGTGCAAGCACAAGCCCCGCAGGGTTATCAAGCACCGCAGGGTTATCAAGCACCGCAGGGTTTCGACGACTGGCTGCCCCAGAATGCGCAGCCGGAGCTCCGGGCCGGCGAACAGCCGCCCGCGCCTGCCGTCGGGCCGGCGTCGCCCCGGGGCCCAAGCGACGATCGCAATGACGCCCGCGATGGCGACTGGCCGCAAATGCCCGCGCCGATTCCCGCGCCTGGCTCTGCCTACGCGCCGCAAAACCCTCGAGACTGGCAACAGCCGGAATGGCGCGAAGACGATCTCTATGCCGATCCGCGTCGCCCCGATCTGAGCGCGCCACCGGTCTATGCCACCCCGAATCCGGCCGGGCAGACATATGATGCCGGCCATCAGGGCTATGGCGATTACGATGATTACGGCGATGCCCTCGACGATCTCGACAATGCCCCGCGACTGCGCCACGAGCGGCGCGGCGGTGGCAAGGCGATGATGACGATCGGCGTCGTTCTCGGCGTCGCGGTGATCGGCGTGGCAAGTGCTTTATATTTCGT
>NZ_DATGCW010000171.1:0-8016 GCF_035311605.1 Saliniramus sp. | reverse complement strand
ACCTTCTTGCGCAATGTGTTGCGATTGAGACCGAGCAGCTCTGCCGCGCGAATCTGGTTGCCGCGGGTGGCGGCCAGCGCCGCGCCGATCAGCGGCCCCTCCACGTCACGCAGAATGCGATGATACAGCCCCGGCGGCGGCAGACCGTCGCGGAACTGACGGAAATAGGAATTGAGATGGCGCTCCACCGAGCCCGCGAGCGTCTCCGGCTCACCCGGTGTTTCGCTGACGGCCGACATGCCGGTCTCGATCGGTTTGACGTCGAGCTCGCCATCAATGATCGGCGCGGTGATCGTGTCCTGCGGATAAAGTGCCGCAAGTCGCCGCACCAGGTTCTCAAGCTCGCGCACATTGCCCGGCCAGCGATAGCGCTTGAGCCGATCCATCGCCTCTGCGTCGATCTGCTTGCGGGCGAGCCCCTCTTTCTCGATCAGCGAGAAGAAATGCCGCATCAGATCAGGAATATCCTCGATACGCTCGCGCAGGGGCGGCAGGCGCAGGGGCACGACATTGAGCCTGAAATACAGATCCTCGCGGAACAGACCCTGCTGGATCGAGATCCGCAGATCCTTGTTGGTGGCAGCCACGATGCGGACATTGGTGCGGATCGGCGTGCGTCCACCCACGGTCGTGTATTCACCCTGCTGGAGTACGCGCAGCAGGCGCGTCTGAGCCTCCATCGGCATGTCGCCGATCTCGTCGAGGAAGAGCGTCCCGCCCTCTGCCTGCTCGAAACGTCCGGCGCTGCGTTGGGTGGCGCCGGTGAAGGCACCCTTCTCGTGGCCGAACAGCTCGGATTCGATCAGATCACGCGGAATCGCCGCCATGTTGACCGCGACGAAGGGGCCCGTGCGCCGCTTGCCGTAATCGTGCAGCGCCCGAGCCACGAGTTCCTTGCCCGTGCCCGATTCGCCCGTGATCATGACGGTCAGATCGGTCGGCATCAGCCGCGCCAGGGCACGGTAGATTTCCTGCATGGCGGGAGAGCGCCCGATCAGGGGAATGTCTTCGCCCTCACCTTCCGGCGTCGTCACCTTGCCGCGCGGGCGCGACATCGCGCGCCCGACGATCGAGACGAGTTCCTTCAGATCGAAGGGTTTGGGCAGATACTCGTAAGCGCCGCGTTCCGAGGCCTTGATCGCGGTCATGAAGGTGTTTTGCGCGCTCATCACGATGATGGGCAGATCGGGGCGCATGCGCTTGATCCGCGGCAGCAGGTCGAAGGCGTTCTCGTCGGGCATCACCACATCGGTGATCACCAGATCGCCGTCGCCCTGCGATACCCAGCGCCAGAGCGTCGCGGCATTGCCCGTCGAGCGGACTTCATAGCCCGCACGCGAGAGCGCCTGGTTGAGAACCGTGCGGATGGCTGCATCGTCGTCGGCGAGGAGAATGTTTCCGCTGGGCATGGGACGGTCTCGATTCCGTTTTACGATTGAGATTGTGCCGGAGGCGCGCTCGCTGATATTTCCGTCGTCGTCTTCTCACTGAACATCGGCAACAGGATCCGGAATGTGGTGCGCCGCGGTGCGGGATCGCATTCGATGATACCTCCATGGTCGCCGACGATCTTGGCGACCAAAGCAAGTCCAAGGCCACTTCCGTTCTCCTTCGTGGTGACGAAAGGATCGAACATCTGGGAAATGAACTCGTCGGGAATGCCCGGCCCGTTATCGCGCACGGCAATCTCGATAGGCAGGCTCACCCGCTCGGAGGAGCCGGGCGTCTGCAGACGCATGCCTGTCCGGAATGCAGTGGAGAGTACGATCTCCCCTTCCAGCGCGTCCGGGCCGATCGCCTCTGCCGCATTCTTGAGCAGGTTGATGAATACCTGGACAAGTTGATCGCGTGATCCGTAGATTGGCGGCAGCGACGGATCATAATTTTCGACGATGCGCACATGGCGGGCAAAGCCCGACTGGACCAGCCGCTTCACGTGATCGAGCACGGCATGGATGTTGATCGGACCACGATCGGCGCCGGGCGCCGCCTCGCCGAACAATTCCACCCGCTCGACCAGTTTGACGATGCGGTCGGCCTCGTCGCAGATCAGCCGGGTGAGCAACCGGTCATCCTCGTCGGCGGATTGCTCAAGCAGCTGCGCAGCACCGCGAATCCCGGAAAGCGGGTTCTTGATCTCATGTGCGAGCATGGCACCGAGCGCCGTCACCGAACGCGCGGCACTACGATGGGTCAGCTGGCGGTTCATCTTGTCGGCAATGGTGCGCTCCTGCAGCATCAGCACAACCATTCCGCCCGCATCGCTCAAAGGCGTGGCGAAGGCATCAACGATCCGCTCCATTCCCAGACGTGGCCCGCCGACATCGACGCGATACTCGTTGACGCTCGACCCGCGCAGGCGCACCTCATCGACAAGCGCCAGAACCGGCGAACCGAAAGGCATGTAATCACTGAGCTTCTTGCGCTCCAGCACCCGCTGGCTGCTTTCCAGGAACGCCTCCGCTGCGGCATTGACCCGCAGGATTTCATTATCCGGCCCGATAGTCAGCACCGGGAGCGGCAGGGCGTTCATCATCGCCTCTGGTGTCGGCAGGCTCATGCGGCGGCTCCGATCCTCTCGGGGGCGTTCACGATCGAATGCAATAGCGCGATCACCCGCGCCGGCTCCGTCGTGGTGACCAGTTCGCGCCGCGCATCCGGCGCCAGCGCATGACCCTGCTCAGCCGCATGATCGGCAAAGGCGGCGAGATGCTTGCGCGCATGCCGTATGCCGACACGATCGCCGTAGAGACTCAGCAGGCCCTCGTAATGCTCTGAGATTGCGTCGATTTTCGTCTCGATATCGGGCTCGGTCCAGTGCAGGCCGGTGAGCTGCGCCTCGATCTGCGCGATCAGCCACGGCTTGCCGAGCGTCGCGCGACCAACCATCACCGCATCCGCCCCGGAAGCCGCCAGCGCGGCGCGGGCGTCATCGACATTGCAGATATCACCATTGGCGATCAGCGGCAGCGTCGTCGCCGCGCGCACGGAGGCGATCGCCCGCCAATCCGCCTCACCCTTGTAGAATTGCTGGCGCGTGCGCCCGTGGATCGTGATGGCTGCGACGCCGAGTGCCTCGGCGCGACGTGCGAGTTCCGGCGCGTTGATATGCGCGTGATCCCAGCCGAGGCGCATCTTTACGGTCACGGGCACCTTTACGGCGCCGACCACCGCCTCGATCAGACCACAGGCGTGATCGAGATCGCGCATCAGCGCCGAGCCGGCCATACCGCCGGAGACGTGCTTGGCCGGGCAGCCCATATTGATATCAACGATATTGGCGCCGGTATCCTGTGCCATGCGCGCGGCATCGGCCATCCAGCTGGCGCGGCATCCGGCAAGCTGGACGATATGCGGATCGATACCCTGCCCCTCCGAGCGGATCCGCGCTTCCTCCGCACCCTGGACATAGGCCTCCGACGCCACCATTTCGCTGACGACCATGGCGGCGCCGAAACGCGAGGCGATCCGGCGCGCGTGAATATCAGTCACTCCGGACATCGGCGCCAGCGCGACGCGCCCCGCAATCTCGACATTTCCGATCCGCACCGTTCCGCCCCTGCTCACGGCATGTTGCTCAATGCCGCATCCCCGTATCTGCTTAACAAATAGACGAGCCTTAAAAAAGTGCAATACCGCAAAATTGCCTGACCAACCATGCGACAATTGCCTTCATCAGGGGGCGGGTCTATCACCACCAAACTGCCGCACCATCAGGGAGAACCCATGAGAGAGCCCATTCGCGAGAGGATCGCCGCGCTCGTCGTCGCTGCCGGACGGGGAACGCGGGCCGGGGCAGGTGTCCCCAAGCAATACCGCCCCCTCAACGGCATCCCGGTTCTGACCCGGACTCTGCGGGCCCTGTGCATGGAGTCGGCCATCGCGACCATCGTCGTGGCGATTCATCCCGACGACGAAGCGCTCTATACCGCATGCATCGCCGCCCTCGACGAGCAGGAACGCGCGCGGTTGCTCCCGCCGGTTCATGGTGGCGCGACGCGGCAGTCTTCCGTCCATGCCGGCCTTTCCGCGCTTGACGCGTCCACCTGCCCACATGTCCTCGTGCATGACGCGGCCCGCCCCTTCCTTTCCCGCGACCTGATCGAACGCGCCTGCGCGGGTCTGCTCCGGCACGATGCCGCCCTGCCGGGCATCCCGGTAACGGATACGATCAAGCAGATCGCCGATGACGGTCGTGTGACGCATACGCCGCCGCGTGACGGCCTGCGGGCCGTCCAGACACCGCAGGCGTTCCGGCTCGCCCCCCTCCTCGCTGCGCATCGCCGCGCCCTCGATGCGGGCATGACAGGCTTCACCGATGACGGCGCGCTGGTGGAATGGGCCGGCATGGATGTCCATGTCTTTGCCGGTGATCCGGACAATGTAAAACTCACGCATGAAGCTGATTTCCTTCGCTATACCGAGAACGATGGAGTGCCGCGCATGATCAGCCGGATGGCAACCGGGTTCGACGTCCATATTTTCGGTGAAGGCGACCATGTGATGCTGGGTGGCGTGGCCGTGCCGCATGCGAACGGCGTCGTCGCCCATTCCGACGGTGACGTGGTGCTGCACGCCCTCACCGATGCCGTACTCGGCGCGCTCGCCGAGGGCGATATCGGCACGCATTTTCCGCCGAGCGATCCGCAATGGCGGCACGCGTCTTCGGACCGCTTTCTCGCTTTCGCGGCGGCGCGCGTGCGCGAACGCGGCGGCGTGATCGACTTCCTCGATGCCACCATCCTGTGTGAGCGTCCCAGGATCGGACCGCATCGCGAGGCCATGCGCGCGCGGATCGCACAGATCGCCGGGATCGATGCCGATTGCGTCTCGATCAAGGCGACGACCACCGAAAAACTCGGCTTCACCGGGCGAGGCGAGGGAATCGCGGCGCAGGCGGCAGCAACGATCCGGCTGCCCGCTACCGGGCAATGAGGAGGCACGGCATGATCTTCACACCAGAACGCGAGAACCGCGCCGCAGCCTTGCTCGAGGCCTGTGCAGCACGCGGATTGATGATTGCCACGGCGGAATCCTGTACCGGCGGGCTGATCGCCGGCCTGCTCACCGAGATCGCCGGCTCTTCCCGCGTGGTCGAGCGGGGCTTCGTCAGCTATTCCAACGCGGCGAAAAACGAGCTTCTGGGCGTGCCGACAGACAAGATCGAGGCCCATGGCGCCGTCAGCGAGGCGGTGGTGCGAGCCATGGCCGAGGGAGCGCTCGCCCGTTCGCGGGCCGATGTCGCGGTCGCGGTCAGCGGAGTCGCCGGCCCGGGCGGCGGGACTTCGGCAAAGCCCGTCGGCCTCGTCCATCTCGCCTGCGCGCGCCGGAACGGCGCCACCGCACATCTCGAAAAGCGTTATGGCGATTGTGGGCGCGGGGAAATCCGGCTGATGACCATCGACGACGCGCTCAGGCTGCTCGAAGCGGCGATCGTAGAGGCGTGATGATCAGCCGTAGACCTGACGGGCGCGGGCCTCGAAGGCGCTGGTGAATTTGCGGAAGGCGCGATCGAACATCGCGCCCATCAGCATGCCGAGCGCGAAATTGCGGAACTCATAGGCGATGTGGAAATCCACTTCGCAGCCATTGTCGCCCTGCTTGAGGAACTTCCATCGGTTTTCCAGAAAACGGAACGGGCCATCAATATATTCAACATCGATCCGCAGGCGCGGACGATCGAGCGTCACACGGGTCGTGAATGTCTCGCGGACCGACTTGTAGCCGACGCTCATATCGGCCACGAGGATCTCGATACCATCGCCACTCTGCGTCCTGCGGCGCACGCGCAGGCTCTCGCAGAGCGGAACGAATTCGGGGTATTTCTCCACATCCGCCACCAGCTCAAACATCTGGATCGGTGTATGCGGAACCCGCTTGACCGTATGGAACGATGGCATCCTGGCCCCGTCAGCCTGCGGTCTTGCTCAACCGCGCCGCCTTGAGCTTCGCGAAATCCTCGTCGGCATGATAGGAAGAGCGCGTCAGCGGTGTGGAGGAGACAAGCAGGAACCCCTTGGCTCGCGCCGTCGTGGCATAGGCCTTGAACTCCTCCGGCGTCACATAACGCTCGACCGGATGGTGCTTGCGCGTCGGCGCGAGATACTGGCCGATGGTCATGAAATCCACATCCGCCGCGCGCAGATCGTCCATCAGCTGGAGTACTTCGTTGCGCTCCTCACCGAGCCCGACCATGATGCCCGATTTGGTGAAAATGGTCGGATCGAGCTCCTTCACCTGCTGGAGCAGGCGGATGGAGTGGAAGTAGCGCGCGCCGGGGCGTACCTTCAGATATTTTGAAGGCACCGTCTCGAGATTGTGGTTGAACACGTCCGGGCGCGCTTTCACCACGACTTCCAGCGCCCCGTCCTTGCGCAGGAAATCCGGGGTCAGGATCTCGATGGTCGTCCCGGGCGAACGCGCGCGGATGGCGTGAATCACATCGGCAAAATGCTGCGCGCCGCCATCGGCAAGATCGTCACGGTCGACGGAGGTGATGACGACGTGCCGCAGACCGAGCTTCTCGACCGCCTTGGCGACATTTTCAGGCTCATGCGGATCGAGCGCCTCGGGGCGACCGGTCTTCACGTTGCAGAAGGCGCAGGCGCGGGTGCAGGTGTCGCCCATGATCATGAAGGTTGCGTGTTTCTTCTCCCAGCATTCACCGATATTGGGGCAACCGGCTTCCTCGCAGACGGTGACGAGCTTGTTCTCCTTCACGATCCGGTTGGTCTCCGCCCATTTCGGTGAACCCGGCGCCTTCACGCGGATCCATTCCGGCTTGCGCAGGATCGGCTGGTCGGGCCGATGCGCCTTTTCCGGATGGCGGGGGCGGGTATCCTTCTTGAGGAGATCGAGAACAACGGCCATGTCAAAAAATTCCGCAAACGTGAACGGGGTCGCGATCCTTCCGACATAGGCCGATGCGGCCCGTCTGGCAACCCGCTGCAAGGTCGGTCGGAAGAGCTTTCGCCGATTTCCGGACGGCAGGATCGCGTCGTTTCGCGACGAATATCCGCGCGGAACGACGCGATCCGGCGCTCGAAATTCAATCGCGAACAAGACACCGCTATGAATATTAAAAATTGCAGAAATCTGACTGCACAAGATCGCTTTCGTGGAGACGAGCCTGCCAAGGCCTTGTCCTTCAGCGCGCTCCCCACCATCAATGATGCGGGGCGGATCGATATCGGGACCGGCGCCGTCCTCATCCTGGACCTGATCGGGTTGCCGAGCATGCTCGTCCATATCAACGCATGCTCCTACATGCAGGCTGGTGGCGAGACCAGTGTCAGCGCCCATCCCGATGCCAAGGGCGTCATGCGCCTCTCGGTGACCGTGGGGGCCGGGATTTCGCCGGAGCAGATCGTCGGATCGCTCGCGCGGCTGATGTCGCGCGGTCTGATGCTGATACCGAGCCTGCATACGCAAATGGCGGCACGGAAACTGGAGAGGCTCGCAGCTGGAATCACCAACGCCATTCTCTCTACGCGAACCTTCATTGGCGGCGGCCTGCCGATGACCATCGAGCATGCCACCAATACCGGCGCGGCGCGCCTCGTCCATCGCGGCAACAAGATGACCCGGAAAAATTTTCGCGAGCATCAACGACCACCTGCATCTCATCGACGGCTCTTCCCCCTTCGCGCTCTATCGCGAAACCGGGCAGACAGGTGGCCATGCGGCGCTCGAAACCGTGGCGCAGATCCGGCGCGCGGTAGATGCGGTGATCACGATGTATTTCTCCATGCTCAGTGACGAGGCGCGCAGCACTTATGCCTATGGCATGACCAGCTACGCTGATACACAGACGGTAATTCACGCCCTCCTCGACACCATGCTGCCGCAGGACGGGCAGCGGATGCTCACCACCCTGCTGTAGAGCGTCAGACGGTATGACCGTTTGTGAAGGGAGCTGGCACCGATCGGTGGTTCGCCTCCACGATGTGCACATTTGAACGAGGGTTGCGAAGGATCGCAGTGCCTCATGCACAATGGAGACGAACCATGACGGAT
>NZ_DATGCW010000170.1:0-5683 GCF_035311605.1 Saliniramus sp. | reverse complement strand
CGCGCTTGTCTTATGACTTTCTCTGCCGAATGGGCGAGAACGGATCGCCGGGAGCGGGTGGCCACCCGCTCCCGGCGGCGAGGGTCGGATCGTGAACGCGCTGACCGTTTGACGGGTCGAGTTAGAGTCGGATCGCCCTCGTCTTTCCCTTGAGGCCTGGACGGATACCCGCAGTCAGGCTGCGGACGACAAGCACAGGACAAGCGAAAGATGACCAGCGATACCATCGGAGTCGATATTTCGAAAGACCATCTCGATGCCCACCGTCTCAGTGACGGCACGAACCGGCGCTTTACCAATGACAAAACCGGCCACAGGGCGTTCCTGAACTGGGCCGGGCAGCCCGGTTCGCGTATCGTCTATGAGCCGACAGGCCCCTATCATCGATCCTTCGAGCGCAAGCTGGCCCAAGCGGCCCATGCGCTGGTCAAGGTCAATCCACGCCAGGCCCGCCGCTTTGCAGAAGCCACCGGAAAACACGCCAAGACCGACCCGCTGGATGCCGCCTTGCTGGCACGCATGGGGGCACTGTTGGAGCTCGAGGCGCGCCCGCCACGCAGCCATCTTCTCAATGATCTCAAAGACCTCCACATGGCCCGCGAAGCTCTCGTGAAGAACCGGACAGCCGCCAGGAACAGGGCAAAGAACCTGACCCTGCCCATCCTCAAGCGTCAGAACGCCGAGCAACTCAAGCAGATCGAGCGACAGGTCAGCGCCATCGAAAAGGAGATCATGACCCTCATCAAGGCTGATCCCGACCTCGCACGCCGCTACGATATCATCGTCTCGATCCCGGGCCTCGCCACGATCACCGCCTTCGCGATGATCATCGACATGCCAGAACTCGGCACGCTCGAAAACGGCCAGGCCGCCTCGCTTGCGGGGTTGGCTCCGGCTACTCGCCAGTCAGGTACGTGGACCGGGCGTGCCTTCATCCGCGGTGGTCGCGCAAGTCTACGGCAAGCCCTCTACATGCCGGCACTTGTTGCAATCCGCTTCAACCCGCAGCTCAAGGCGAAATACGATCACTTCATAGCCGCAGGGAAACCCGCAAAGAAGGCCATAACCGCCATCATGCGAAAACTCATCATCCTCGCAAACGCACTCATCAGGGATGATCGAAAATGGGCGCCAGCCCTACCTTGACCAACACGGATACTCTGGCGGCTCAATGGTCGGTCCGTTCGCTCCCTGCGGAAGCTTCGCCGCCGCGCTCACGGCGCCGAGGCGTGGCCTGCATGATGTGGGTCGATAATCCTTCGTCATGGTGGATATGCACCACCAGCTCCTTGCGGTCTCCCGGCACACCAACCCTCGCACGCTCTTGGGTCGTGAGTAGCGAGGCAAGTCGAAAAGCCTCGTATGATGAAGCCGCAGAACTTTCTGAAAAGTCGGGAGTTGTCATGGCGCGAAATACGGGAGCCGCAGAAACGTGCGGGCCTCCGGGCGCTTCGATCAGCAAAGCCGGGCCCTCCTTCGGCAGGGTCCGGATTTATCTTGAAGTCGCACCGGGCGCGACGGGGTCAGGGGATGGCATGCCGAACATGATGGGCCTGTGCATCACCACCTGAGTGCCGCGCCTGGTGCCGACCGCTCCGGGGCAGGCATCCGCCGACGCTCACGCATGAGCCGCGTCCTGCATTGCAGCACATCAAACTGACAGGATTCTCATGAACCGGAACAATCACGACGAAACGCATGATCGCGATCGTGCGGCGGATGATCAGGCTGAGAAAGAACAAGCCGGGAATGGTACCCAAGGCGATCGTTCCGCGACACGCCATTCCGGAGATGATGATGGCGGTCATGATCATTCCGGTCACGAGCAGATGTTCCAGCGCAGGTTCTGGATCAGTCTCGTCCTGTCGATTCCCGTTCTTCTGACCAGCGAGATGCTGCAGGGTTGGCTCGGCTTCAGCCTGCCGCCATTCCCGGGTGACGGCTGGGTCGGCCCGATCTTCTCGACCATCGTCTTCGTCGTCGGCGGGTTGCCGTTCCTGCAGATGGCCTGGTCGGAATTGCGCGCGCGCAAACCCGGCATGATGGCGCTGATCTCGCTCGCGATCACGGTTGCGTTCGTTTTCAGCATGGCGACCGTGTTCGTGCTCGAGGGCGAGGCCTTTTTCTGGGAACTGGTGACGCTGATCGACGTCATGCTGCTCGGGCACTGGATCGAGATGCGCAGTGTGCGCCAGGCATCGGGCGCGCTCGACAAGCTGGCACAGCTTCTCCCCGACAAGGCGGAGCGTCTGGGTGAAGATGGCAAGACCGAGGAGGTCCCCGTCTCCGAACTGAGCGAAGGCGATCTGATACTCGTGCGTCCCGGCGCGAGCATTCCTGTCGATGGCTCCGTCAGCGAGGGGGAATCCGAGGTCGACGAGGCCATGATCACGGGCGAATCCCGGCCTGTTCCCAAGAAATCCGGCGATGACGTCGTGGGTGGAACCGTCAATGGGGACGGCAGCCTGCGGATCGAAGTGGGTGCCGTCGGCGACGAGACGACGCTCGCGGGCATCATGAAGCTCGTGGAAGAAGCGCAAGAGGCCAGGTCCCGCGGCCAGATGCTGGCCGATCGCGCCGCCGCAGCCTTGTTCTATGTCGCGATCGGCGTCGCGGTGCTGACGGCGATCGCCTGGTGGTTCGTGCTCGGCTGGGATATCTCGATCCTGCGGCGGGTGGCCACCGTCCTCGTCATCGCCTGTCCGCATGCGCTGGGGCTGGCCGTGCCGCTCGTTCTCGCCAATACCACTTCGATCGGCGCGAAGGCCGGAATCCTCGTGCATGACCGCATGGCGCTGGAGGAAGCGCGGACGCTCGACACCATCGTCTTCGACAAGACCGGCACGCTGACCGAAGGTGAGCATTCCCTGGTCGCCATCGAATCCGCCGAGGATCTGGATCGGAACCGGGCCGTCGCGCTCGCGGCAGCCGTGGAGGGCGATTCCGAGCACATGATCGCCCGCGCCTTGCGCCGCGCCGCCGAGGAGGGAGAACTCGACGTGCCACGCGCCTCGGGCTTTGAAGCGAGCAAGGGGCGTGGCGTGCGCGCGGAAATCGATGGCGCCCAATGGCGCGTCGGGGGGCCCAACATGCTGGACGGTCTCGATCTGGAGCCGGGCGAGACGCTGCACGGCTTCGCGCAGGAGCAGGGCGAGCAGGGCCATACGGTCGTCTATCTGGTCAGGGATGAGGCCGTCCTCGCCGCTTTCGCCATGGCCGATCGCCCTCGCGAGGACAGCCGGGAAACCGTGAAGCAGTTGCGCGAGGAAGGCATCAGCGTCGTGATGATGACCGGCGACAGCGAAGACGTGGCGCGTGCAGTCGCGCAGGATCTCGGCATCGAGGAATGGTTTGCCGGCGTGCTGCCCGAAAACAAGGATGACCGCATTCGCGCGCTTCAGGACCAGGGCCGCAAGGTTGCGATGGTCGGGGACGGCATCAACGACGCCCCCGCCCTGAGCCGTGCCCATGTCGGCATCGCGATCGGCAGCGGAACGGATGTCGCGGTGCAATCGGCCGGGATCATTCTCGTCAGGAGCCGGCCCTTCGACGTCGTGCGGATCCTGCGCCTGAGCCGGCTCAACCGCCGCAAGATGGTGCAGAATCTGTGGCTGGCGGCCGGGTACAACATTCTCGCGCTCCCCGCCGCCGCCGGCGTCCTGGCGCCCTGGGGTATCGTCCTGTCGCCGGCCGTCGGGGCCTTGTTCATGAGCGCCAGCACAGTCGTCGTCGCCATCAACGCCCAGCTCATGCGCCGCACGAAGATCTGACGCGGCAGCGGGACAGACCGGCGCGGATCAGTGCCGCCTCACCGCCTCAATCGCAGTTGTTATGGCGACGCCACATCCGCGGATCATGGCCTTCCGGAACCTGCGCACACGGATCCGAGCCATATCCACGCAGGCGATTATAGGTGGCGATCTGATCTTCGGTCAGAAGCGGCGGTGTCGACAGATGGCGCGACAGATGCACGAAACGCAGTTCGGCACGAACCGCTTCGGCCTTCCCGATCAACGCATGCAACGTATCGTCATCAAGGTCACCATGGCGAAACGCATGCTCGATCCCCATCTCCACGTCGATCAGTTGCTCACCGAGGCGCCGCGCTTCGGCCTGCATCTCCTCGAAGATCGCCTCGATTGCCGTCACCTGTTCTCCCGAGAGGCCGATTTCGTCGCGCAGCGCGAGCAGATGAGCCGGCCCCGGGACCCCGTTGAGTTCCGCAGAGAGCGCCAGCCCCCAGCCTCCACCGCGTCGCAATTCCTCGATATCGGTTTCCGACAGGCTCTTGATCTCCCGCGTTTCCATTCCGGCATATGGGGAATGCCCCCCGTCCTGGGCCGATGCAGCAAACGGAATGGCCAGGGCGCCGAGCAAAATCGCAACGCGAAGCATGGTGTACCTCCAGATCGATATGGCGGCGTTCTATCCCTTGTGCGCTTTCACGCGTATGATCAGGATCATGTCACGCATTCTCGACCAGGTTTTCTCCGAAGCCCGGACGCGGGCGCTTCCAGCCGGCCAGAGGCTTTTCCATACCGGTGATCCGGTGCAATCAGTCTTCCTGGTACGTGCGGGCCGGATTGTTCTCGTTCGTCGAAATCGTGAGAACGGCGCACCGCTCTTCCTTCATATTGCCGGCCCGGGCATGATTCTGGCGGAGGGGTCGGTCTGGTCGCCGGCCTATCATTGTGATGCGCAGGCGCTCGATGATGCCGAAGTCGCGGTCATCTCCCGACGATGGTTCCGGACCGAAATGACACGCAATTCCGAGCTGGCAAACGCGTTTGCCATGGACCTCGCGCGCGCCCTCCAGGGGGCACGGTTGAAAGCGGAGATCCGGTCTCTTCCGCGCCTGGCGGATCGCCTCGACGCCTGGTTGGCGGAGGGTAACGCCTTTCCCGAGCGTGGCCGCCGGCAGGAGCTGGCGGCAGAACTCGGGGTTACCCGCGAAGCGCTTTACCGGGAGATGGCGCGCAGGCGCAAGAAGCCGGCAGGCCGATCCTGACCGAACCCGGCCCCGACCGATGAGGAAAGCAAGCACCCCGATCAGGGTTTGTTTCCGAAATTATAACGATATCTCAATGGCATGATTGTCCACATCGGTCTGTGGACCAGCTTGCCGTCTCTTGCGCTTGTCATGCATTGCGGTCAACACGCCTTCCCGGGCAATATGCCCTGGCGGTCACCCGAAGGCGCGACGATGGTGTTGCGCGATCATTTCGACGATCAGACGCGCCTGCCCGCGAGGGCTTCGGCATTGGTGCGCATAATGGCGATGCCGCCTGTATTCTCCGGATGATCCGCTATGATGGGCCATGCCGGCCTCTGCGTTTGCGTGAGCCATGATCGACCTTGATGCAGGTCATCGCGTCAGATCTGCGTGGCATGATAATGATCAAATGGGTGATCGGAGATCATGTCTTTCATGAAACTTGTCCTCGCAATCCTGCTCATGCTCGCCGCTGCGGTACTTGGTCTCCTTCTCCTGAAGCTTCTGGACCGGAATGCCGACCGTACCGCCTGGCAACGGCTCGCGGCGCTCCAGCCGAGCGCGCCGGTTGCATTTCATGACGGCATGATCGATGGTCTGCCCGAGCCCGCGCAACGGTATTTCCGGTTCATGATCCGTTCGGGCACCCCGATCCTGCCGGTGGCCGAGATCGCCATGCGCGGGCAGTTC
>NZ_DATGCW010000169.1:0-7280 GCF_035311605.1 Saliniramus sp. | reverse complement strand
GAGCTCGAGACCATTGATGACCTCGCTGGTACCGGGCGCACCCATCCCGGTTTCGCCTTTGCCATGGCGATGCTGATGCTGTCACTCGCCGGCATACCCCCGCTCGCCGGTTTCATCGGGAAGTACTACGCTTTCTGGGCGGCTGTCGAGGCAGGTCTTGTCGTCTTTGCAGTGCTTGGCGTGATTGCCTCGGTGATCGGTGCCTATTACTATCTGCGCATCGCCAAGATCATCTATTTCGACGAACCGGTCGGCTCTTACGAGCCGATGCCCGGGATGCTGCGTGGGGTGATGACAATCTCCGCCGTCTTCGTCGTCGGGTTCTGGCTGGTGCCGGCGCCGCTCGTCGCAGCCGCAGGGGCGGCAGCGCGTTCGTTGTTCTGATCCGGTGGAGGGCGCGCGTGAAGCCATTGCCGGCGGGTTGGTTCATCTCGCGAAAGACGAGACGGGATCGACCAATGACGACGCGCTCACCGCGCTTCGGGAAGGGCGCAAGGCGCCTTTCTGGGTCACCGCGCGGATGCAGAAGGACGGGCGCGGGCGCCATGGTCGGGTGTGGACCTCACCACCGGGCAACATGCACGCGACTTTAGCGCTGGTCGAGCCCTGTGAGCAGCGCCATGCGGCGCAGTTCGGCTATCTGATCGGGCTGGCGCTTCACGATGCCATCGCCGAAATCGTCCCGGCTCATGCCACGCGGGTGCGGCTGAAATGGCCGAATGACGTGCTCGTCGACGGGGCGAAGATTGCTGGAATGCTGCTCGAGGGGCATCATACGCGTGACGGGCGTTTCGCGCTGATCATCGGGATCGGGGCGAACATCGCCTTCACCCCCGACGATACGCCGTATCCGGCGGCGCGGCTCGCAGATCTTGCTGCGGATGTGACGCCGGAGGTTTTGTTCGATGCGCTGGCCCGGGCGTTTGCGCGCCGTTTCGCGCGTTGGCGGCAAGCCTCCGATGTTGCGCTCGCGCTGGCGGCTCTGCGCGAGGACTGGCTGGCGCGGGCCCACGGGCTCGACGGAAATGTGACGATACGGTTGCCGGATGGCCCGCGTCAGGGGCGGTTTGTCGGGCTCGACGGCGATGGCCGGCTGCTGCTCCTTACGGAGGGTGGCGTTCAGACGATCGATGCGGGCGATTTATACTTTGCGGGAATGTGATATACCCCGCACCAACACATATGAACGAGGTTGTTCGAATGGCGTCTGATCAGGACGAACTGGTGTTCCTGCCCCTTGGGGGGCTGGGTGAAATCGGCATGAATGCCGCGCTATACGGCTTCGGGCCGAAAAAGAAGAAGAAGTGGATTCTCGTCGATTGCGGCGTCACCTTCGCCGATGAGGGCCAACCGGGGATCGATCTGATCCTTCCGGATCTGCGTTTCATCGAGGAGCGCAAGGAGGATCTCGTCGGGATCATCATTACCCATGCGCACGAGGACCATATCGGTGCCATCACCGAGCTCTGGCCGCGCCTCGAGGCGCCAGTCTACATGACGCGGTTCGCCGCTGATCTGCTCGCCACGCGTCGTCTGAGTGAGCCGGGCGCGCCGAAGCTTCCGGTGACCGTGGTGCCGCAGGGCGGGCGGATCGAGCTCGGGCCGTTCGATGTCCAGTTCATTCCCGTCTCGCATTCGATCCCCGAATCGAACAGCTTGGCCATCCGCACAAAGCACGGTCTCGTCGTGCATACGGGTGACTGGAAGCTGGATGATGCCCCCTTCATCGGCAATGTCACCAATGCCGATGATTTCAAGGCGCTCGGCGATGAGGGTGTGATCGCCGCGATCAGCGATTCGACCAATGTCATGCGTGAGGGGATCAGCCCCAGTGAGTCGGATGTCGCAAAAGCGCTGACCGAGATCATCATGGCGGCGGAACACCGCGTCGCCATCACGACCTTTGCCTCGAACGTGGCGCGCATCAGCGCCGTGGCGCAGGCAGCGCAGGCCTGCGGGCGCGAAGTGGTGCTGGTCGGGCGCGCCATGGAGCGTGTCGTCAGTGTGGCGCGTGAACTCGGCTATCTCGACGGCATACCGGAATTCCGCTCGGCGGATGCCTTCCAGCACCTGCCGCGCAACAAGGTGGTGGCCCTGCTCACGGGATCGCAGGGCGAGTCGCGTGCGGCGCTGGCGCGGATCGCCAATGACGACCACCGCGATATCCGGTTTTCCCAGGGCGACATCGTCGTCTTCTCGTCACGGCTGATTCCCGGCAACGAAAAATCCGTCCTGCGCATCGTCAACGCGCTGGCGGACAAGGGCGTGCGCATTGTTACCGACAAGGACGGGCTCATCCACGTTTCCGGCCATCCGCGTCGTGGCGAGATGGAGATGATGTATGGCTGGCTGCGGCCTGGAACGGTGATACCCGCCCATGGCGAGGCGCAGCATCTGGCCGAGCATGTGCGTTTCGCCCGTGAGCAGGGTGTGCCGCATGCCGTGATGGGGCGTAACGGCGCCATGATCCGCCTCGCGCCCGGCGAGCCGGAGATCATCGATCACTTGGCTGTCGGTCGGCTCTACAAGGATGGCGAGATCGTTATCGACGAGGCCGACAAGGCGATCCCGGAGCGCCGCAAGCTCTCCATTGCCGGTATCGCCACCATCGCCATCGCCATCGACGGCAAGGGCGAGATCGCGGGCGACCCGGTCATCGACGTGATGGGCATGCCCCGCTATACGCGCCGGGGCGAGGAACTGATTGATTTCGTCGCCGATACGGTGATCCGCACCCTCGACGGGCTGCCGCGTGCGCGCCGACGCGATACGGAATTCGTCGAGAACGCGGTTTTGCGTGCCGTACGCGCGACACTCAACAATACCTGGGGCAAAAAGCCTGCGTGCCATGTCCTCGTTATCGAGGTATGACGGCCCCATATGAAGGCAGTTGGGGGCAGCCGAATGAAGGCTGGTGCCTATCGGTCATGAAGGCAGGAGAAGCGTGATGATCGGGCGTCTCAACCATGTGGCCATCGCGGTGCGCGATATCGCTGCGGCGACCGCGACCTACCGCGATACGCTCGGCGCCAAGGTCTCGCAGGCCGTGCCGCTGCCCGAGCACGGGGTGACGACGGTCTTCATCGAACTGCCCAACACCAAGATCGAGCTGCTGGAGCCCCTTGGCGCCGATTCGCCCATCGCGCGTTTCCTGGACAAGGCGCCCGATGGCGGCATCCACCACCTCTGTTACGAGGTGGACGACATCCGCGCCGCGCGCGATCGCCTGGTCGAAGCCGGCGCGCGGGTGCTGGGTGACGGGGAGCCCAGGACCGGAGCCCACGGCAAGCCGGTGCTGTTCCTGCATCCCAAGGATTTCTGCGGCACGCTCGTCGAACTCGAGGAGGCTTGATCTCATGGTCAATGCAATTCGTCTTATTGCGACATCGACCTCCGCGACGCTGATCTTTATCGGCGCCATAACGCTCGCCGCCCTCATTGTCGGTATCGGTGTGCTGGATATGGGGATTACCGGGGCGCTGGCACTGTATTTCGTGGTCTGGTGGATCATGCTGTTTGCCGTGCTGCCGTTCGGTGTCCGCTCGCAGCTGGAGAGCGGGGAGGTGGTCGCAGGATCGGAGCCGGGCGCGCCGGCAGCACCGGCTCTGCGTCAGAAGGCGATCTGGACGACAATCGTCTCCGCATTGGTGTTCAATCTGACCATTCTGCTGTTGCCGCTAGCCGGCCTTTGACTGCATTTTCGGATGGCCGGTTCGCATCAGGCGCAGAACCGGAATTCACCGGATCGCTGGCCCGCAATAAAATGAGCTGGAATATTTAGCGTTTTCGAGCAGCCGAGCGCTCGTATGCCCAATGCACAAAAGAAAAAAGCAAGGCTTTCGCCTTGCCTGTATTTATCATTGACGCCTTGTATTCTTGTCAGTGCCCGTTTTACGAGCCGTGGCGCCTTTCCTCCCCAGACTTGGACCGCGCCCCCCGCCTGTCTTGTTCGCTTTTCTTGGCGATCTGGTGAACAGGTTTATAGTCAGCCGCGACGGACTTGTCACCACATTTTCATCAGAAATGCGCAAAAAAATGCCATAAAAATTCGCTGCAGTGCAACAAACATGCGAAAGCCGCTATATCTGTGTGAAGATTTCAGGTTGCAGCAAGTGGCGGGGACTGCGAAACAGCAAGCTACTTCTGCGTTTCCAGTCTTGTCTTTTATCCGCGTGAAGTGTCATGTGCGCGAAATTGGATCACGTCCGTGTATCATGTCGCCACTCCTGATCTGACCGAGGTCGTTCATGCGTCTGAGCCGCTACTTCCTGCCCACCTTGCGCGAGACCCCGCGTGAGGCTGAGATCGTCTCGCATCGCCTGATGCTGCGTGCCGGGATGGTGCGCCAGCAATCGGCCGGGATCTTCTCCTGGCTGCCGCTCGGTTTGCGCGTGCTTAACAAGATCAACGCGATCATCCGCGAAGAGCAGAACCGGGCCGGCGCCGTCGAGATCCTGATGCCGACGATCCAGTCGGCGGATCTGTGGCGCGAATCGGGGCGCTACGAGGCCTATGGCAAGGAGATGCTGCGCATCCGGGACCGGCACGAGCGCGACATGCTTTTCGGCCCGACCAACGAGGAGATGGTCACCGATATCTTCCGCAGCTATGTGCGCTCCTACAAGGATCTGCCGCTCAATCTGTACCATATCCAGTGGAAGTTCCGCGACGAGATCCGCCCGCGTTTCGGCACGATGCGTTCACGCGAATTTCTCATGAAGGACGCCTATTCCTTCGATCTCGACAAGGAGAGCGCCCGCCACGCCTATAACCGGATGTTCGTGGCCTATCTGCGCACCTTCGCGCGGATGGGGCTGCGGGCGATTCCGATGCAGGCCGATACCGGTCCGATCGGCGGCGATCTGAGCCACGAATTCATCATCCTCGCCTCCACCGGTGAGAGCGAGGTCTTCTGCGACAAGGCCTATCTCGATTTCAGCACGCCGGCGGCGGAGACTGATTTCGAGAGCCGCGAAGGCCTCCAGAGCATCGTCGATGCCTGGACGGCGCGCTATGCCGCGACCGACGAGAAACACGACGAAGCCGCCTTTGCCGCGCTCCCCGACGCCAACAAACTCTCGGCGCGCGGTATCGAAGTGGGGCATATATTCTATTTCGGCACAAAATATTCGCAGCCGCTGAATGCGGTGGTGACTGGTCCGGAGGGCAAGGACCATCCCGTGCATATGGGCTCCTACGGCATCGGTCCGAGCCGCCTCGTCCCCGCCATCATCGAGGCGAGCCATGACGAGGCCGGCGTGATCTGGCCGGATGCGATCGCGCCGTTCCATGTGGCCTTGCTCAATCTGAAGCCGGGCGATTCGGCCACGGATGCCGCCTGCGAAAAGCTCTATGCCGAGCTCGGTGCCGCCGGCTACGTGCTGTACGACGATCGCGAGGAGCGGCCCGGCGCAAAATTCGCCAATGCCGATCTGATCGGCCTGCCCTGGCAGGTGATTGTCGGGCCCAAGAGCCTTGCCGAGGGCAAGGTCGAGATGAAGCGCCGCGCCACCGGCGAGCGCGAGCTCGTGGCTCTCGATGATTGCCTCGCGCGCTTGAAGGCGTGAGGGGCTGTCCGCAAGCATGAAAGCGATCTCATGAGCTCAGCGACGCGACCTTTCGCAGGCTTCGAATGGATGCTCGCCCTGCGCTATCTGCGCACGCGCCGACGCGAGGGCTTCGTCTCGGTGATCGCCGGCTTCTCCTTCATCGGGATCATGCTGGGTGTCGCCACGCTGATCATCGTGCTCTCGGTGATGAACGGCTTCCGTTCGGAACTGCTGAATAAGATCGTCGGTATCAACGGCCATATCTTCGTCGCACCGATCGACTCACCGCTGACCGATTATGACGAGGTTGCGATGCGGATCGCGGAACTGCCGGGTGTACGTCGTGCCGTGCCACTGGTCGAGGGGCAGGCTTTCGCGTCATCGGAGGTTCAGGGCGGGGGTGTGCTGGTGCGCGGCGTGCGCCCCGATGATCTGCCCCGCATTGATGCGATTACGGATAACATCCGGCAGGGCTCGATCGAGAATTACGGTGAGCAGGAGGGTGTGCTGATCGGCCAGCGCCTCGCCGAGCAGCTCGGATTGCGGGCAGGGGACACGCTGACGCTGATCTCACCGCGCGGTGCGACGACGGCTTTCGGCACCGCGCCCCGCATCAAGGGCTATCCGGTTGAGGCGATCTTCGAAGTGGGCATGACGGAGTTCGACAACATCTTCGTCTACATGCCGCTGGCAGAAGCGCAGGCCTATTTCAATCGCGCCGGCGATGTGAGCGTGATCGAGGTCTTTCTCGATGACGCCGACCGTGTGTTTCAGGCGCGGCAGGCAATCAGCGCTGCTGTCGAGAGACCGGTACTGCTGACGGACTGGACACAACGCAATCGCACCTTCTTCGCGGCGCTCGAAGTCGAGCGCAACGTGATGTTCATCATTCTCACCCTGATCGTGCTGGTGGCGGCGCTGAATATCGTCTCGGGCCTGATCATGCTGGTGAAGGACAAGTCGCACGACATCGCCATCCTGCGCACGATGGGGGCGACCCGGGGCGCGATCATGCGCGTTTTCCTGATTACGGGCGCGTCGATCGGGATCGTGGGGACCATTGCCGGCCTGATCCTCGGCCTCGTCTTCACCTACAATATCGAGGCGGTGCAGAATTTCTTTTCCTGGGTGCTGGGGCAGGACCTGTGGGATCCGACGGTCAGGTTTCTTTCCGATATTCCCGCCGAGGTGAACCTCTCCGAGGTCATTTCGGTTCTTGTGATGGCCTTCGCGCTCTCTCTTCTGGCGACGCTCTATCCCTCATGGCGCGCGGCGCGGCTGGACCCGGTTCAGGCGCTGCGCTACGGGTGATGACCATGAATGAAGCCGTCGACCAGCCACAGAATCCGGCCGAAATTCCGGCACTCTACTGCGCCGCCGTCGAGCGCCGCTATCCGCAGGCGGACGGGGCGCTCGACATCCTCACGGGAGCCGAATTCGCGATCTGGCCCGGCGAGATCGTGGCGCTGGTCGCGCCTTCGGGTACCGGAAAATCGACGCTTTTGCACGTCGCCGGCTTGCTGGAGCGTCCTGATGCCGGCGAGGTCTTCATTGCAGGCGCGCCAACGGCGCATATGGATGATTCCGGACGCACCCGGCTGCGGCGCGAGGAAATCGGCTTCGTCTACCAGTTCCACCACCTGCTGCCGGAATTCTCCGCGCTCGAGAATGTGGTGATGCCGCAACTCATTCGCGGCCTGCCCAGGGCAGAAGCGCGCAAGCGGGCGCAGG
>NZ_DATGCW010000168.1:0-8425 GCF_035311605.1 Saliniramus sp. | reverse complement strand
CCTTCACAAACGGTCATACCGTCTGACGCTCTACAGCGCCACCCGGATTCACGCTGCGGATAGGATCGTGGGCATGCTCAGCACCGTCGTAGCCCCTGTATGTCTTCGGCTTGGTGGACTGATGAGTGTGTCGGGATGAATCCTCACCGTGTGCCTCTCGAACCCCGGTCGGCTGCGGGCTCCGATCGCCGATCATTGCCCCGAGATGATCAAGCAGGCCGGGATCACCATTCAGCTGGTCCATCAAGCTGCTGAATGTCTGCATCCGGGAAGACGCGTTGGCAGTGATCTGCGGGGCATGCCGGGCGACGATATCGTCACTCTCGCCGCCCTTTCGGGCGCGCTCCGCATGCACGATATCGCGGATATGCGTGGCATAGATAGCAGTCGCCGGATCGAGCGGCGGGGCCGCGCCCGCAAACGCATCACGCAGACGCCGTAGTTCCCCTGCGAGAATATCGAAAGGATCGGGTTGTTCGGGCGAAATCATATTCTTATTCATCGGTGTATTCATGGTCGAACTCATGGACGCAACCAGAATGTCAAAAAACGCATTCAGATGACGTGCCCGTTTCTTCGCTTCGGGCGGCGTCATCGGGCCGAGCCTGATACGAAGGATGCGCGACGAATGCTTCTTTGTAAAAGCTGATTCTGCAGTTAATCCGAAAACGGATTTTGGAACACGCCGCTGGAACACATAAGCATCACGGTCCCGTGTCAGATTCTGCGGCAAGTTTCGCAGTAAGTCACCTTGGCTGAAGCGTTTCCTGCTTTCTCCATTTCTTGAGCGCCGCCCCTGGGCGCGGTGATCGGCATGTTCGATCAGTGTATTGCGATTCGTTTGCTCTGACAAAGGCCCGTCAATGCCAGCGTGATGGCCGGCGTGGTGCTTATCGGCGACGCCCGCGTTTTCTCGGGCGGATGGCGCCGGCGGCGCAGCGAGCCCGCCTCCATGCAAACCCTGTTCCATGTGGGCGGCCCCGGCGGCCCCGCTGCGCAGCCCGACACCAACATGCGGCGCCATGCCGCAGGTGAAATCCACAGCCTTTTGCGGCCCTCCCGCTTTCACCGACTGAATCCCGCTGGTTACATTTGCGGTTACATCCGGGGTTACACCTGCGGTTACTTTTGTTGATTTTGCTTGGTTTTTTGCCGCGTCGGCGCAATTGATGGTTTCATGTCCATTGCGGCCCTGGATATGTCGATTGTGTCCCATTGTGGTATCCAACGTGTTGCGGGGCAACACAACCGGGTACCTTGCGAGGGACTTTCTCGGCTTACAATTTTTGCAACCCAGGGATGGCGGAGAGGGGGGGATTCGAACCCCCGATACGGTTGCCCGTATGCCGCATTTCGAGTGCGGTGCATTCAACCACTCTGCCACCTCTCCGCATTGATCGACGAATACCCGCACGGGGCTCTCTTCGGTGGCCGCGTGCGGATTAGCATGGGGCGGGCGTGGGGACAAGCGGGTTGAGCCGGCTTCCGTCGAAATTCAGACCTGCACTTCGCCGGCGCGCAGGCATCGCGCACAAGCCGCGTGGGCGGGCTTGCGCCTTCATTGCGGGCGGGCCATCAGCTAGTGTCCCGGTAATGATCACGTCAAACCGGCGAATCCGCATTCCTGTTGCGGTGGATGCCTGGAGAAAGCGCCTCGCAAGGGGCGCATCGGAGAGGAAACACCATGAGCGCGACAGCCCGCACCGGCGGCCAGATACTCGTCGACCAGATCGCCCTGCACGGATCAAAGCAGATTTACTGCGTGCCCGGCGAGAGCTATCTCGCGGCGCTTGATGCCATGCATGATGCGCAGATCGGTGTCACCGTCTGCCGTCAGGAAGGCGGGGCGGCGATGATGGCGGAAGCCTACGGCAAGCTCACCGGCCAGCCTGGCATCTGCTTCGTCACACGCGGCCCCGGCGCCACCAACGCCTCGGCGGGCCTGCATATCGCACGTCAGGACTCCACCCCGATGATCCTCTTCGTCGGCCAGATCGGCCGCGAGATGCGCGAGCGCGAGGCCTTCCAGGAGCTCGATTACCGCGCCGTCTTCGGCACCATTGCCAAATGGGTGACCGAGATCGACGATCCCGCGCGCATCCCGGAACTCGTCTCGCGCGCCTTCCATGTTGCCACTTCCGGACGCCCCGGCCCCGTCGTGATCGCGTTGCCGGAGGACATGCTCACCGAGGCCGCCGTCACCGTCGATGCGCCCGCCTACAGGCCGATCGAGACGCATCCCGGCCCGGCCCAGATGGTGGAACTGCAAAAGCTCCTCGCCGCGGCGAAGCGCCCCGTGGCGATCCTCGGCGGCGGGCGTTGGGATCAGCAGGCGGTGTCGCGCTTTACCCGCTTCGCCGAGCGCTTCCAGCTGCCGGTCCATACCTCCTTCCGCCGCCAGATGCTGTTCGACACCTTGCATGACTGCTATGCGGGTGACCTCGGCATCGGCCCCAATCCGAAGCTGCTCAAGCGCATCAAGGAATCCGATCTCGTGCTGGTTATCGGCGGGCGGCTGTCGGAGATGCCGAGCCAGAGCTACAGCCTGTTCGAGATCCCGGCACCAAGCCAGCGGCTGGTGCATGTGCATCCCGATTCGTCGGAGCTCGGTCGCGTCTATAGCCCCTTCATGGCGATCAATGCCAGCCCCGGCGCCTTCGCCGCGGCGCTCGAGAGCCTGCAGCCGCCGGCGGATCTGCCCTGGGCGGAGGATACCCGTACGGCGCATGCCGATTATCTGGCCTGGAGCGACCCGGCATCGATCACCCATCCCGGTGCTCTGCAGATGGGGCAGGTCATGGCCGAACTCGCGAATGTCGTGCCCGATGATGCAATCATGGCCAATGGCGCGGGCAATTATGCCGGCTGGGTGCATCGTTTCTGGAAGTTCCGCCATTACGGCACGCAGCTCGCCCCGACATCCGGCTCGATGGGCTACGGCCTGCCGGCAGCGGTCGGCGCCAAGCGCGCCTTCCCCGAGCGCATGGTGGTCTCGCTCGCGGGCGATGGCTGCTTCATGATGCACGGGCAGGAATTCGCCACCGCCGTGCAATATGACCTGCCGATCATCGTCCTGATCGTCGATAACGGCATGTACGGCACCATCCGCATGCACCAGGAGCGCGATTATCCCGGTCGGGTTTCCGCCACCATGCTGAAGAACCCTGATTTCGCGGCCTATGCCCGCGCCTTCGGCGGCTTCGGCGCGCGGGTCGAGCGCACGGAGGAATTCGCCCCCGCCCTGAAGGAGGCGATGGCCAGCGGCAAACCGGCGATCATCCACCTGCTAATCGACCCCGAAACCATTACCCCCACCACCACCCTCTCGGCCATCCGTGACAAGGCGATGCAGGAAAAGGCCTGAGGCTGCCTGCCACGGGCGGGTCCCCGTGTGATGACGTGAGAGACACCCGCCGGCGACGGCGGGTGTTTTCATTTGTGGCGATATGTCCGGCGTTCCACTGCCACGCCTACTGTGCCGGGGCGAAGACCGGGCGGTATGATTCGGCGCAGGTCGCATCGACGGGCCCGTCCGGCGCGTCGAGGAAATTGGCGGTGATCACCTGGGCACAGATGCTGGTCGAGTGGATGTCGTGGGCCATGGCGCGGAAGGAGACGAGCTGGGCGTTGTCGAGCGCCTCGGCGGCGTCATGCGCCCAGAGCGTCGGTGTCAGCGGGTCCATGTCGCCGGTGAGGACGAGCGTGGGAATGGCGCTGGTCACGGGCGCATGGAAAGCGGCATCGGCGGGGTCGGTCTGCATCACGGCGCAGGCGAGCCGGTAGCCGTGAATGCTCTGATCGGGGGCATAGACCGATGGCGCCTTCGCCGCGCCCGCTTGCGCCACGGCTTTATTATAGGCGGGAACGTCCTCACGGCAGCGCACGGCCATGTGCATGCCGATGGCGATACCGAAATCGTCATCGTGCAGGCTGCTCTGGAAGATGCGCAAGACCTCGTCGTCATTGAGGCTGAGGCGGCCATCGGCCATGCGCGAGAGTTCGTGAATGTAGCGGGCGACGGGCTCGGGCCCGACGGCGAAATTCATGTGGCTGTAGAGGCCGTTGATGACATCGTTCCAGCCCACGCTGATGCGCGTCAGTTCGCTGTCGGGCGATTCGCGCAGATAGATGTCCATGTCTCCATCGGCCAGATGCGCGCGGATATGCGCGATCTGCGCTTCGAGATCGCCGAATGTCTCGCTGCAATAGCTGTCCTGCGCACAATCGTTGAAGAGCTGCGAGAACAGCTTCGCGCGGTTCTCCGCGAACGCCGCGTCGAAATGCGGGGTGACGGCCTGCGGGGAATTGAGCACGACGGAGCGGATGCCGTCCGGATCGACGCGCATGGCATCCAGCGCGACGCGCGCGCCGTAGGAGGTGCCGTGCAGGTTCCATTGCCTGATTCCGAGGCCACGCCGGATCGCCTGCAGATCGCGCGTGGCCGAGCGCGTGTCGAACGCATTGAAATCCACCCCCTGTTCGCGCCAATCCGTGAGACATTGCGCGAGGCGCTCCTCGACCGGTGATTCCGGCTTGAGATCGGGGTCGTTGAGGCGGTTTTCGTCGAATTCCAGCATGCTGGCGGCGTCGCAGGTCAGGGCGGGAACCGAGCGCCCGGTTCCGCGCTGGTCGACCATCACGATGGAGCGCGTGCGGCGCAGTTGCAGCGCCTTGGCGAGGCCCGGCAGCATCTGGCTCGCGCCCTGGCCCGGCCCGCCGGCGATCATCACGATCGGATCGGGATCGTCGACGTTGATGAAATTGCTCAGCACAGTCACGGCGATGGTCAGGCGCGGCGCGTCTTCCGGCAGGGCTCCATCGGCTGAGACGTCGCCGTAGTGCCTCGGCACGATGGCCTCGAAACAGGCGGCGGTGTCACCGCGCGGTACCGTGAAGGGGCAATCAACCTGCGTGACCGGCGCTGTATAGGTCGTGCCAGCCTGAGTCGGGGCACGTGCCTCTGCGGGTATAGCGATACCGGTCACGATGGCTGCGAGGGCGAACGAGGCGAGGGTGGATGGAGCTCGGGCGGATGCCACAGAGCGGGCTTTCGTGAATGGTTTCAATGTCGTTTTCAAGGTGCCCCCCTTTGCTCCCTCTGATCCATGCTTCCCGCTGGAGACAATGCGCATGGTGATGTCTGTGGGCCGATAGATCCTTCAGCCGCGAGACTATGGGGGGCGGCCTTGCGAATTCATTGATCCATCGTTGGTTTTGATGCTTCACGGCTGTGCGCGATGGGAAATACGCACCCGCTTCCTCACCCGAACAGCCCGTGCAGATACCAGCGCGGTGTTTGCGTCTCGCGGGCATAGAGGCCGTGGCGGAAGAGCCAGAAGCGGCGGCCTTCGCGGTCTTCGACGCAGAAATAATCCCGCGTCAGCCGCCCGCCGCGCCACCAGGGCGGGGCGATGCGCTCGGGGCCTTCATAGGCGATGGTCTCGTGCAGCACGCGGCGCCAGCGAAAGCGCAGGGGCGGGCCATCGGGCACGCCGGCCAGCGCCTCGATCGGTTCGGGCTGGTCGAACAGGCGGATCGGGCGATCCGGCGCGGCGGCGGAGAGCCAGGGGGAGGGGGCGGCGAGCCAGGGTGCGGGACGGGTTGAGGAACGGGCGGAGGAGCGCCCGGAAGAAGGGCGATCGAACGGGCGGCGCAGGCGCGCGGCCTCTTCCGGCAGATGCGCGTCGCCGGCAACGGGAATGCGCACGCGCGCCTCGCCGAGCCGGGCACCGAGCGTGTCGATCAGCTGTGCGAGCGCCTGCCCGCGCGCACGGCCATCGAGCCGGGGGCTCGTCTCGTCGAGGCGCCCGACGGCGATAGCGGTGAGCCGGGCGAGATCGAAGCCATGGCCCACATCAAGGGCATCGTGCAGGCCGGCGAGCTTTTCGCGGAAAAGCAGCATGATCCGGTCTGGATCGCGCACCGGGCGCCCGGCCTGCAGGGAAATGCGCCGCACGGCGCCGTCAACGCGAAACAGCACGTATTCCAGCCGCGTCGCGCCCTCGCCGTGGCGGGTGAGCATGGCGCAGAGCTCTTCCGCCAGCCGCTCCAGCGTGCGCGCGACATCGTCACTGGCCAGAATCGGCTCGAAGAAACGGCGCTCGGTGAGATAGGCCGGCGCCTCGATCCGCGCGCCGATGCCTGAGCGCACGCATCCCAGAGCCGCATCAATGCGCGCAAGCAGATCCGCGCCGAACCGGGCGGCGAAGGGCGCGCGCGGACGCAGCACAATATCCTCGACCCGGCGCAGGCCAAGCCGCTCCAGCGCTTCGCAGGTCTCGGGCGCGACGCGCAGGGCGCGCAGGGGCAGGGGCCGCAGGGCCGCTTCCTCGGCGCCGCTTGCGATGATCGGATCGGGCCCCCCTGCCCTGTCGCGCTTCGCGCGCGTCAATGCAGCGGCGGCTTCCGGCGTTCCGGCAATGGCGAGGCGGGGCTGGAAGCCCATGCGGGCGAGGCGGGTGCGGATATCGGCGAGGAGCGCTTCCTCGCCACCGAAAAGATGCGCCGCACCGGTCATGTCGAGCACCAGCGCGCCGGGCGGGTCCTGCGCCAGAAGCGGAGTGTAGCGCCGCGCCCAGTCAGCGAGGCGTTCCAGAAGGGCGCGATCCGCTGCCGGATCGTCAAGCAGGGCGATCAGATCGGGATGGCGCGCGCGGGCATCGGTGAGCGCCATACCCGCGCGCATGCCGCGTTGCACCGCCACGGGATCGGTGGCGGCGAGGCGCAGGGCGCCGCGCGTCTCGCAGGTGGTGACAAGAGGGCGAGGTGCAGATTCGGCGGGATGCACATCCGTGTCCGCCTCATCCTGCAGCAACCCCTCGCGCTTGATCCGTTCGCTGGTGAGGAAGGGCAGGAAGATTGCCAGATAGCGCCTGTGATGCGCCTGATCGTGATGCGGCTGCCCCCTCTCCCGCCCCGATTGCGCTGAAACGCCCGTGCTCATGATCCCATTCCCTCAGCCAGCGTCCCTCGCGCCCGCCGCGATGGCGGGCCAGATGCAGGCGCCATGCGGCCCGGCCCGGCTCGCCGGCGAGGCCGCGCCGGCTCGGATGCGCGCCGATCAGCCAGCGTGTCCGCGCGGCGCTGGCGATCTTCAGATCGCGCGCACCGCTGCCTGCCTGGACCAGCAATCCCGTCGCGCCCCCCTCCCGCGCCGCCAGAACCAGCCGGCGCGAGGCGGTGAGATCGCAGGCTCCGGCGAGCCCGGTCACTTCTGCCAGAACCGTATCGAGCCCCGGACAGCGCAGCCCCTGTTCCATCGCCCAGAGTGTGCTGCGGGCATCGCGGGTACGCACCATGATGATGCGGGCGGGATCGAAGGCATTTTTCGCCGTCACGTTTCCCGCCATGGTTTTCCCCGCCATCATGGCGATCCCCTGCGGATAGGGCGCCCCGTCCTCGGCCCGGGCACGCTCTTCCTGTATCCAGAGCATTGCCCCGCCGCGATTGAGCCGCAAAGCCAGCGCGAGGGCGAAACCGTGCGCGGCCCCGCAATCGCCGGCCTCCTCCGCGAGGATCTCGTGGACGGCGCCCCGCGCGAGCCCGCCGCCAAGCACCGTATCGACCGCGTCATGGTCGAGAGGCGCGTGATCGTCGGCTTCAGCGCGCGCCGCATGCGACTCACCGCAAGATTCCCCGAAAGCCTCCACCGCTCGCCGCAAAACCCCTCGCGCCCGCAACTGCGCGAGATCCTGTGCGGCAGATGACGCATCATCTGCAAGCGAATCGTCAGTGGCGGGCGCGCAACCAGGCATCATCACTTTTTGATCCCTTTATGTTCTATAAATGATCTCTATTTGATTCCAGTTCCTCCCGGATGAGTCAAGCATTCCGCCTGCGTCCGATCCCGCCCGTGACGAAATTTCCCGATACGCTCCACGCGCCGCTATCCTCCGGGCGCGATGATGCTCTACCTTCCCCCGACACACCATCGACGAGACGCTGCATGTTCGAACCCACGCGACCCTTCACCCTGATGCAGGCACGCCTTCCCCTGCGTGATCCGCATGATTGCACCGACGGGGCGGATGAGCTCGCGCTCTACCGGGCGCTCTACGAGACCCTCGTCGGCTACGGGCCGCGCGGCTTTCGCCCGCGTCTCGCCCGGAACTGGCAGGTCTCTCCCGATGCCCGGATCTGGCGCTTTCGCCTGCGTCCCGGCACGCTCTTCCATGACGGGACGCTCTGCGATGCGCAGGCGGTGGCGACTTCGCTCACGCGCATGGCGCGCCCCGACAAGGGCTATGCGCTGGGCTCGCCGGCGGTCTGGCGGGCGTATCTCGGCGACGCAGATATCCGTGTCGACGATCCCCACAGCCTCACCATCCGGCTCGGCACGCCGATGGCGGATCTGCTCGACATTCTCGCCCAGGCCTTCATCCTCTCCCCCGCCGGGCTCGACGCCCTCGATGCCGGCAGGATCGCG
>NZ_DATGCW010000167.1:0-2150 GCF_035311605.1 Saliniramus sp. | reverse complement strand
GCCAGATTATGCGCAACCGTCGAGGCGCCGACGCCGCCTTTTGCGCCGATGACGGCAACGATCCGACCAACCGGATCGGAGCCGGGCGTCGTGAACAAGCCGGATACGGCGCGCACCATATCGACAGGGGAGAGGGGAGCGATCAGGTAATCGCTGACACCGCGGCGGATCAGATCGCGATAGAGCAGGACGTCGTTGACATGGCCGACGACGAGCACCCGGGTGCCCGTATCGCAGACCTCGGAGAGCTCGTCGAGGTGGCGAAGGAACTGGGCCTGCTCGCTCTGGCCGACTTCGAGGATGATCACATTCGGCGTGGGAGCCTGGGCGAAGGCCGCGACTGCGCCGGCGGCGCCCCCGGCCTGAACGCGCAGATGCGCCTTCTGCATGCGCCGGTCGGTCGCCGCCGATTCCAGCGCCGTCGCGATATCGGGCGAATCACAAAACGCCTGAATCGTGACGCGCGGTATTGGCGCGATCATGTCGTCTTCACTGTGACTCATGACTTCAATATCCTTCGTAAACGACGTTGTCCTGTCGGGATTGGCATCCGTTCACGCGTGATCAGTCGCCGACATCGCTGATGCCGCCGCGCCCATCTTGCCGGTAGTTGGTGGACGGATCGTTGCCTTCACGCAGTTTCCGGATATTTGCGGAACGCCGAACCGGATCGACTGCGCCCGGAGTGCGCCCGCGTACCAGATCGACAGGGTCGGCGATCTGGGAAGCGACGTTGCTCTGGGTGGCACAACCGTGGTTCCAATAGGGTTCGTTGCGCAGGTTGAACCCGGGATCGCTGACGCCGAGATCCTGCGGCCAGAGCCCGCAGGGGCCCTCGACCTGCGCCGCCATGTGGCGGAAACTCAGGCGGATCGGCGCGGCGAGACCCGATTGCGTCGGGTCGTAATGCGACACGGAATAAGCGTTGGACGGAATGCCGGCATCGCGCAGCCGGACGCGCAGCGAATCGAGGGTGCGCCGGGCACCGGCTTCGGAACGCGGCACCTGGATGCTGATACGCCCCTTGCCTTCCTTGCGGTATTTTTCGACGAAGCTCTGCAGATCCTCCGTCTGACGATCATCGAGACGGCTGCCACGGATGAAAATATCAAGATGGTGCGGCTTGTCGCTGAGCACGATCGGATGGCGATCGCGGTAGTCGTAAGGGTAGATCGAGCCGGTCTGAACCACGCGGTCCTGCGCGCAGGCGGCCAATGCGAAGGCGGACAGCGCGACGAGGGTGATGCCGAGGCTTCGTGAGCCGGTCCGTATGGTGGGTTTGGGCTGAGTCATGCCAGCATTCCTTGATGTCGCATCATGTGCCGCTTCATGGGGTGCGCGGGTGGATGGATTGGCGATCACGGGAGGGGTCATGATGGCTGCTCCCTCAATCCGCGATGAAGCCGAAGCGGCCGGGCGTGCCGCGCGCGGGCTGCGAGCCGCCGGTCGTACCGTACATCTGATTGAACCGGCCCATCAGGATGGCCTGCGGGTCGAAGGATTCGATGAAACCGTCATCCGGGCGCGCCGCCTCGGCCTGCTCCATCGGCTTGGCGATATAGGGCGAGACCAGGATCATCAGTTCGGTTTCCTGGCGCTGGTAATCGCGCGAGCGGAACAGCGCCCCGAGGATCGGCAGATTCATCAGGCCGGGCATGCCAGCAACCGTCTGTCCCGTTCGCGTCGAGATCAGCCCAGCAGTCATCATGGTGCCGCCCGAGGGCAACTCGACGCTGGTCTCGGATTTGCGCACCTTCATGCCGGGTACGCTGCTGCCGAGTACGGTCGAGCTGTTCTCGAAATCGAGTTCGGACACTTCGGTCGCAACACGCAGCGAAATCCGGTTCTCGGCCAGTACGACCGGAGTGAAGCCCAGATTGATGCCGAAGGGCTTGAAATTGACCGACGGAACGCAGCTTGGCTCGCTCGGCGGGCAAGGGGTGAGAACCGGGATCTCCCCGCCGGCCATGAAGCTCGCGGATTCCCCCGAGACGGCGACGAGCGTGGGTTCGGCGAGCGTGCGCGAGACACCGGCGCGCTCGAATGCCTGCAGGGTCGCTCTCACATCGAAGCCGCTACCACCGAAATTCGCCGTGTAGCTGCCACGCGTGCTGTCGAGGCCGGGATTGAGCGGGAAGAGCGAGGTCATA
>NZ_DATGCW010000166.1:0-3163 GCF_035311605.1 Saliniramus sp. | reverse complement strand
CCAGCGTCGAGCGGGTGCTGGCCGAGACCGGTCTGCCGGCTCACTGCCTTGAGCTCGAGATCACCGAGACCATCATACTCGACGATGAGGATCTGATCATTCCCCAGCTGCGTGCCCTGCGGGCGCTGGGCATCGGCATCGCCTTCGACGATTACGGCACCGGCTGGGCTTCGCTCAGCCAGTTGAAGCGCTATCCGCTGACGCGCCTGAAGATCGATCGCAGCTTCGTCAGCGACGTGACGGAAGACGAGGATGATGCCGCCATCGTCAAGGCCGTTCTGGCGCTCGGGGGCAGCCTCGGTCTCGATGTCATAGCGGAAGGCATCGAAATCCCCGCTCAGGCGGCGTTCCTGCGCGAGCATCAATGCCTGAGCGGCCAGGGTTATCTTTACGGCAGACCCATGCCTGTCGAGGTGCTGCTCGGGCAGGCGATGCAGGACGAGCGCAAGGATCACGGATCGGCTGTGTCAGCGGTTTCTGCGGAAGGTTCGGCAAAGGCGGCCTCGCGGCTGCGTGCGATCTGATCAGGCTTCAATTGCGCCTCGATCACCATGCGGATCTGGCGCGCCGGATCATAGCCGTTGTGTTCGGCCAGCAACAGCCAGTGATGGGCATCGAGCAGGTCCTGCTCGACCCCGATACCGAAGCGATAACTCGATGCCAGCGCGAATTGGGCATAGGCGTAGCCCTGCTCGGCTGATTGCCGGAACAGTCCCGCGCCCTTCTCCGCATCCACAGGGACGCCCCTGCCGTTCTGGTGCATGAAGCCGAGGATGAACTGCGCCTGCGCCTCACCGTCTTGCGCAACCGGTTCCAGCCAACGCAGAGCGGAGGCGTAATCGCGCGCCTCGAATGCCTCGACACCGCGTGCGAGATCGGCATCTGAAGCCGCTTCGGCGGCATGGGCACCGGAATTGGCAGCCATGAAGAGCATGAGGGCGAGAACCAGTCCGGCGTGGCGCGTGAACAGCAGAGCTTTGACAGGCATGGGGCGGCAACCATCGTGACGCGTGAGTGAAGGATGACGACCAGTCTGCCTGTCGAAGTTTGAGATTCGTCTTAAGCGGGCTTTCGAATTCTCTGCAAATTTGACGGGAACATCTGGGGATAACCTCACGCCCGCTCCATCTCCTCCAGCATCGCCACGAGTTCGGTCGGGACCGGGACGCCGTTTTCCATGGAATCGTCGCGGGCCTCGTGGCGGCGGTCGCCGGGCAGGCGGGTCTGGCCGGCATCGATGAGATAGCCCATCAGATCCTCGACGCGATCGACGAAGGGCGGCATGGTGCCGCGCCCGGCCTGCGGGTCGATCAGGATGAAGGACTGGCCGGTATGCGGGGTATGGGCGCCGGGATGCTGCTTGAGATCGACCTCGCGGGAGAACTTGCCGCCGACGAGCGCGCCGCACATCACTTCCACCATCAGCGCCAACGCCGCACCCTTGTGGCCGCCGAAGGCCATCAGCGCGCCGCCATCGACCACGGCTCTAGGATCGGTGGTGGGATTGCCGTCGCGATCGACACCGACGCCTTCATCGAGGGTGCGGCCCTCGCGGGCGGCGAGCTGGACATCGCCATGCGCCATGACCGAGGTCGCCATGTCGAAGACCAGCGGACGCGCATCGCGTCGTGGGGTGGCGAAGGCGATCGGATTGGTGCCCAGCGCTGCCTTCCGGCCGCCATGGGGCACGACCGAGGCCATGGAATTGATGAAGGAAAGCGCGATCAGGCCCTCGTCGGCGAAGGGCTCCACATCGAGTGAGAGCGCGCCGAGATGGTGCGAATTGCGGATCGCGAGCACCGCGCAGCCATTCGCCTTCACTTTCGCGAGCGCCGCGTCCCGGGCGCGCGCCAGGGCGGGCACGGTGAAACCATTCATGCCGTCGACGCGCAGAAAGCCTGGCGCCACGTCTTCGAGCATTGGCTCGGCCCGGCCATCCACCCAGCCTCCGGCATTGAGGGTGGAGACGTAGCCCTTCAGCCGGAACACACCATGGCTGTGGGCGCCGTCACGCTGGGCGCTGGCGCAATTGAGACCGATCACCTGAGCGACCCAGGGCGCGCAACCATTGGCTTCGAGAATGGCGGCCAGGCGGGCAACGAGGGTGTCGAATGGAATGCGGATGGATTCTTGCATGGAAGCTGGCGTCCTCGTTTGTCGATCCTTCGGCGAGCGGTTTGCCGGCGGCGAGCGATGGACAACAGGGTGGCGCGTCGCTGCCGGCTTGGCAATCGGGTTCAGATCATGAGCCCGATGGGCATCGCACCAGCCTGAGCCGCGCCAGCCTCAAACGCGCCTTCTGCGCTCCCGCAGGATGATCCAGACACCGCTCGTGATGATGATCCCGGCGCCGATGAAGGTCACCGTATCGGGCATCTCGCTCCAGATCAGCCAGCCGAGCAGGGTTGCCCAGAGCAGGGCGGTATAATCGAGCGGTGCGACGACCGAGGCCGGGGCGAGGCGAAAGGCCTGCGTCATCATGGTGATCCCCGCGGTGCCGCACATCGCGATCGCCACGAAGAGCCAGAGATGTTCAATCTGCATCGGGATCCAGACGAAAGGAACGAGCACGGCGCTCAGAAGCGCACTGGTGGCCGTAAGATAGAAAAGCAGCGTCCAGACGCTCTCGCGGCTGTCGACGAAGCGGGATCCCAGCATCATCAGGGCATAGACGAAGGCGGTGGCGACGGGCAGCAGGGAGGCTAGCTGGAAGGTGGCGCTGCCAGGCCGGACCACGATCAGCACGCCGGCGAAACCCGCGATCACTGCGCTCCAGCGGCGCCAGCCGACGCGTTCGCCCAGAAACGCCGCCGACAGCGCGATGATGAAGAACGGCGCCACGAAGATCAGCGCCGTCGCCTCGGCGAGTTGCAGAAAGCGCAGGCTGGTGAAGAAGAGAAACGTCCCCGCGACCCAGAGGATGCCACGCAGGAGATGTACGGTGGGGCGATAGGAACGCAGCGCGCCGGTGCCCCCCATCCGCAGGGCGATCAGGAAGGCGAAGGGCAGGGCGATGATATTGCGCAGGAAAAGGATCTGCAGCGGCGAATAGGTCTGCGTCAGCGTCTTGGCGATGGCATCATTCACTGTCAGGAAAGCGACGCCGATGCACATCAGCGCGATGCCCGTCTGATGGCTCGCCGGTGCTGAGGGGGAGACCGTT
>NZ_DATGCW010000165.1:0-4028 GCF_035311605.1 Saliniramus sp. | reverse complement strand
GGGTTAAAGCGGTTTGCCGCGCACGTCACCACCAATGGCCCGCCGCCTGTGCGGCGTGCTCGGTCTGGGGCGGCTGGCGGGCCTCGTCGAGCGCTTCCAGCAAGCGTCTGACATCCTGCTCGAAACCGGTGCGCGTCTGCTGGCGGGGGCGAGCGAGGGTGATCGGCAATTCGTCATGGATGCGCCCGGGGCGCGCGCGCATGACGAAGGCGCGGTCGGCCAGCGTCACGGCCTCTGAAACGTCATGGGTGACCATCAGCACGATCGGGCGCACATCCTCCCACAGATCGAGAAGGGCCCCGTGCAGGCTCGCGCGGGTGAAGGCATCCAGCGCGGAGAACGGCTCGTCGAGCAGGAGCAGCTTGGGGCGCGTCACCAGCGCGCGGGCGATGGCGACGCGCTGTTGCTGGCCGCCGGAGAGATCGCGCGGCCAGCGCCCGGCATGGTCCGACAGGCCGATCCGCTCCAGCGCATGCATGATGCGCGCATCGCGCTCGGCACGCGGCAGATGGTCGATGCCGAAGCCGACATTGTCGGTGACGCTGAGCCAGGGCAGGAGGCGTGGCTCCTGAAAGACCACGGCGACGGCGGGATGCGGGCCGCTGATCATCTCGCCATCCAGGCTGATCGTCCCGCCCGTGGCGTGGTCGAGGCCCGCGGCAAGGCGCAGGAGCGTGGTCTTGCCGCAGCCGGAGCCGCCGATCAGCGCGGCGATCTCGCCGGTGCGGATCTCCAGATTGATGTCGGACAGGGCCCTCGTCCCGTCCGCATAGGTCTTGCCGAGATGCGAAAGCGTGAGCATTACAGGCGCTCCCTGACGGTATCCTGCCAGCGGATGAGCGGACTGGTGAGGCTGACGAGCAACCAGTCGGCGGCCTTGCCGAGCAGGGCGAAGGCGATGATGGCGGCGACGATCTGGTCTGTCATGCCCATCTGCTGGCCGTCGACGAGCAGATAGCCGAGCCCCTCCGAGGCACCCATGAACTCGGCGGCAACCACGAACATGAAACCGAGGCCGAGCCCGGAGCGCAGGGCGGTAAGCGTCTCCGGCAGGATCGCCGGCAGCAGGATGCGCCGGGCCATCGCCAGACGCGAGAGCCGGAACGCCCGGCCGACCTCGACGAGCTTGCGATCAACGGAAAGAATGCCCTGCGCCACGCCGAGATAGACGGGGAAGAACACACCCACGGCGATCAGCACGATTTTCGAGGTTTCGAAGATCCCGAACCAAAGTATGAAAAGCGGGACCCAGGCGATCGAGGGCACCGAGCGCAAGGCCTGCAGCGTCGGATCGAGCAGATTGCGCAGCAGCCCGCTTGCTCCCGAGAGCGCGCCGAGAATGATGCCGGCGACAGCACCCAGCGCGAAACCGACCAGAACCCGCCAGAGCGTCGCCCAGACATGCCGCCAGAGATCACCATAGACGGTAAGCTCGTGGAGAGCGCTCGCGATTCGGCTCGGCGGCGGCATCAGCCGTCCCTCGGCGAGGCCAAAGCTGACCGCAGCTTCCCAGCCGATGGCGAGCCCGAGTGGCAGGATCAAGGCGAGGGTGAGCTCATCACCGAACCAGCGCCTGCGCGAATGCATGCGGGATCCGGCTGCATTCGGCGCCAAAACCGTTGCGGCAGGCTGTTGTGAGCCTGCCGGCGGCGTGGTTTCGTCATGGATTTCTGCTGCCTGCGGCAGGGCCATGCTCGTCTCCTCGCGTTTCGTCGCGCCATGCACGCTTCAGTTACTGTGTCGAATCTGGGTTGAAGCGCGTCTCGATCAGTGCGTCGAGATGCGTCTCGACTTCGACATTGCGGCGGATCACGCCCGCTTCCTGAAGGGCAAGGCCGGCCTGCAGAATGGTGTCGCGCTGGGCTTCGCCGATGCCGGAATGGGTCAGATCGGTACGCTCGAACTGGCGCGCGACGACATCCTCCGGCAGACGGGTGAAATCGCGAAACAGTGCCTGGATCGCTTCCGGGTCGGCCAGCGCTTCCTCACGGGCGCGCTCATAGGCGGCGATGACGCGCTCGACCAGTTCCGGATGCTCCTCGGCAAAGGCCGTGCGCACGTTGAGAATGCCCCAGCTATTGGCATCGGCATCGCGGTAGAACAGGCGCGCGCCGCTTTCCAGCTCGGAAGCCGCCATCATCGGATCGAGCCCGGCCCAGGCCTGCACGTCGCCGCGCTCCAATGCGAGGCGGCCATCGGCATGCTGCAGCAGCACGAGACGCACGTCGCGCTCGTTCAGACCGGCTGAGGCCAGTGCGCGCACCAGGAAGATATGCGGATCGGTGCCGCGCGTCACCGCAACGGTCTTGCCGGCGAGATCCGCAACGCTTTGGATATCACTGTCGGCCTGGGTGACGAGCGCGGTCCATTCCGGCTGGGAATAGACGTAGATCGCGTTGATCGGATTACCGTTGATGCGCCCGATCAGGGATGCGGCGCCGGCGGTCGAACCGAAATCGAGGGAGCCGGCATTGAGGAATTCGAGGGCCCGGTTGGAGCCGTGAGACTGCACCCAGCGCACGTCGATCCCGTCTTCCGCCAACGCTTCCTCGAGATAGCCGCGCTCCTTCAGGAGCAGGCTCACCGGGTTATAGGTGGCGTAATCGACGCGGATCTCGTCGGGAGTCTGGGCAGAGACGTTCGTCATGCCGAACGCTGCCAGGGTGACAAAGCTTGCGAGGACCTTTTTGAATCGCGTGAAACGGCGCATGGCTTGCCCTTTCGCCTTAAGTTTGTGATGAAGTCTGACCGTATGCGTGTTTAATCGACAAAAAGCCCACGCGGAGATTGTTGTGCGGCTGGATCAATCCGTTCGTTTTGTAGAACGATGTCGTTTAATTTGTCAATCATGGTTGCTTTAAAAAATAAAATACAAAAAATTATGTTAAATTTACCGGCGCCCTGGGGAAGAGGCCACCCTTTCATGCGGGAGAGGGGGGTGGCCCGCCTCGATCGCACCGCCTGACCCCTGATGCGCGGCCTGCGCATATCCCTCTCAGTGGCTTCACACGCTTGCGCCGCGCTTGCATATCGGGTCTGATCCGCCGTCGTCTTCACAATGCGAGTTCGCCATGTTCAAGGGTCTGAGTGCCTTTCCGCTGACGCCGCTGGATGTGCAGGGGATCGACGAAGCAGCCTTCATCGGGCTGGTTCAGCGCCTTGTCGCTGCGGGGGTCGATTCGATCGGCGCGCTCGGTTCGACCGGCAGCTACCCCTATCTCGATCGGGCCGAACGCCGGCGCGCTGCGGCGCTGGCGGTGGAGCATGCGGCGGGGATCCCGGTCATGCTGGGCATCGGTGCCCTGCGCCAGCGGGACGTGTTGTACCATGCGCAGGACGCGCAGGCGGCGGGAGTCTCCGGGCTTCTGCTGGCGCCGGTCTCCTATCAGCCGCTGCGGCCCGACGAGGTCTACGGCTTGTTCGAGGCCGTGGCCAGAAACGCATCCGTGCCGATCTGCGTCTACGACAATCCGCGCACCACGCATTTCGATTTTGACGATGATCTCTATGCAGCGCTCGCTGCGCTGCCGCAGATCGGCTCGATCAAGATACCGGGCGTGCCTGCGGAGCCGGAAGCCGCGCGCGCGCATGTGACAAGGCTGCGCGGCCTCGTTCCGGCGCGGGTCACGATCGGGGTCAGCGGCGATGCCTTCGCCGCGACTGGCCTGAATGCGGGATGTGATGCGTGGTATTCGGTCATTGGCGGTCTCTTCCCGCAGGCTGCGCTCGCCCTGACCCGCGCTGCTCAGGCTGGTGATGCGGCGCGGACGATGGAGCTGTCACACGCGCTCGCCCCGTTCTGGGATGCCTTCGCGCGCAATGGCGGGGGGCTGCGGGTGATCGCGACTGCCGCCACGCTGATGGGTCTCACCAAGCCAGACAGCCTGCCTGCGCCCCTGCGCGAGATCACGGGAGCCGAACGTGAACGCATTGCGAAGATCATCGCAGCCTGCGATCCGCGATGACACCGCGCGTTCGCGAGAACGGGGTCAGCGCTGCGCCATCCGCTCCATCGCCTTGGCGAGCTC
>NZ_DATGCW010000164.1:0-4617 GCF_035311605.1 Saliniramus sp. | reverse complement strand
CCCGGACACCCCCGAAACCGCTAGCGGCCCCTCACCGCGCCACGAGGCAGCATCGGACCAACCGACGCTGGCAGATGATGGCGCACGACATGAGCGGCGAAAGCGTGACGCGCATATAGCGGAAGATGTTGTTGTTCTGATCAGCATCGGGCTTGTTTATGTCATAATCTTTTAACTAGGCCGCCAGCTGCTCAATCCACTAGCCATGCATTTTGGCCTCGGCCTCCTTGCCTGGATAACAGCGGGCTTCATTTCTAAAAAAAAGAAATACAACCTAAGCATCACAGTGCTATTGATCATATTTGGCTATAACTGTCTTTTGGCATCTAGCATTTTGATGCACAATTTCTTTGGACTGAAGAGCTATTCATTCTATCTTTCAACAATAATATTTTTAATATTATTATATATTTTTTGCTTAAAATATATAAATTTATTTAGATATTTAATTATTATTATTGCATTCATTTTTGCTTTTACAATATTTTCTTTTGAGTTTTATCCGGATTTTGTAAAAAAAAATTACGAATCAATATTTCTTTTATTCGGATTTTCAATTTTTTCTATAGGATTTGTAATCGATTTAATCTATCAAAAAATTGACAAACAGAAGTATTATCTTATTTTGTTTTGTTATATAATTGGATCTCCTATTGTGTTTTTAGCACTACTTATCAATATTTTCCCGCAAACCGAAATTTACATTTATTTATTCTATCCTGTTCCATTATTGATAATGTTGTTTCCAGCCCTTCTGATAAACAGAATTTCCATAATCCTGTCTTGCACTGTCGTAGCATTTATAATGGTGGCTGTGTTCGTTGTAGGCTCGGATTTTGACCTCGTGATCATGTTCGCAGGGTTCTATGTCATTTTCGGCTTCACTCTGGTTTTCGCCCTTGGCTGGCGGCGCCTTCGCAACGGGCTTTTGTCTGCATTCCCCGAGCGGATCAGGCGAAACCTGCCCGGGCGTTGCCGATGACGGCATGAGCCGGAGCGCGGTCTCGCAATCCCCCTCCCGCGCCCCAATCCCCTTGCGCTCTGGCAGATGGACCAGTCAGACACTACCTTGATGAGCGACGCACATGCGTCTTCGGCAGCGCCATATGCTTCCATTCGAGATACAGGACCAGGCATGACCACATTTTCCCCCCGCGAGATCGTCTCGGAGCTCGATCGCTTCATCGTCGGCCAGAAGGATGCCAAGCGGGCGGTGGCGATCGCCCTGCGCAACCGCTGGCGGCGCCAGCAGCTGACCGGGCCGATCCGGGACGAGGTGATGCCGAAGAACATCCTGATGATCGGCCCCACCGGCTGCGGCAAGACCGAGATCGCCCGGCGCCTCGCCAGGCTTGCCAACGCCCCCTTCACCAAGATCGAGGCAACCAAATTCACCGAGGTCGGCTATGTCGGGCGGGATGTCGAACAGATCGTGCGCGATCTCGTGGAGATCTCCATCGGTCTCGTCAAGGAGGAGAAGCGCCAGGCGGTGAAGGCGAAGGCGCAGCTCGCCGCCGAAAACCGCGTGCTCGACGCGCTGGTGGGCGCCAATGCCTCGCAGACGACTCGCGAGGCGTTCCGCAAGAAGCTGCGCAACGACGAATTGAACGACAAGGAAATCGAGATCGAGATGCAGGCGGGCTCCTCCGGCATGCCGATGTTCGAGATGCCGGGCATGCCCGGCGCCTCGATGGGCGCGATTTCGCTGGGTGACATGTTCGGCAAGGCCTTCGGCGGGCGCACCAAATCGCGCCGCACCACCGTCGCGGAGGCCTATGAGCCGCTGGTGGCTGAGGAGAGCGACAAGCTGCTGGACCAGGAATCCCTCACCGAGGAAGCGATCCGGGAGGTGGAGAACAACGGCATCGTCTTCCTCGACGAGATCGACAAGATCTGCGCCCGCGAGGGGCGTGGCGGGGCGGATGTCTCGCGCGAGGGTGTGCAGCGCGATCTATTGCCCCTGATCGAGGGCACCACGGTCGCCACCAAGCACGGGGCGGTGAAGACGGATCATATCCTGTTCATCGCCTCGGGTGCCTTTCATGTGGCGAAGCCGTCGGATCTCCTGCCCGAACTGCAGGGCCGCCTGCCCATTCGCGTCGAGCTCAACCCCCTCGACGAGAACGATTTCCGCCGCATCCTCACCGAAACCGAGGCGAGCCTGATCAAGCAATCGGTGGCGCTGATGAGCACGGAGGGCGTCGAACTCGTCTTCACCGAGGACGCCATCGACGCGCTTGCCAAGGTGGCCGTAGAGGTGAACGGCAGCGTCGAGAATATCGGTGCGCGCCGGCTGCAGACCGTGATCGAGCGCGTGCTCGACGATATCTCCTACACCGCCACCGACAAGACCGGCGAGACCGTCACCATCGATGGTGAGTACGTGCGTGAGCAGGTCGGCGATCTGGCAAGGAACGCGGACCTGAGCCGATACATCCTCTGAGCCGAGACCTGGGCCGAGATCTGAGCCGGCTTGGCGGCGCGAGGCGCGCTTGGGCATGGATGCGCGCGAGGCGCGCTTGCGGGATTGCAAGAACAAAAGCCGGGAAATCGCGGTTTTCCCGGCTTATATCTTTCCTGAACGCAAACTTCACGGCGGCTCATGCGTTACCCCGCAGGATCACATGATCGATGCCGCCGCAACCGGACAGGAAAGGAGAACGCCATGGGCCTTCTCGTCGACGGACAATGGCAGGACAAGTGGTACGACACCAAATCAACGGGCGGGCGCTTCAAGCGCCAGGAATCGCAATTCCGCAACTGGGTCACGCCTGACGGCGCCCCCGGCCCGAGCGGTGAGGGCGGTTTCAAGGCCGAGCCCGGGCGCTACCATCTCTATGTGAGCCTCGCCTGCCCCTGGGCCCACCGCACCCTGATCTTCCGCAAGCTCAAGGGGTTGGAGGGCATGATCTCGCTCTCCGTGGTGCATTGGGCCATGCTCGACGAGGGCTGGACCTTCGAGCAGGGTGAGGGCGTCATCCCCGATCCGGTCAACAATGCCCGCGTCATGCATCAGGTCTATACGGCGGCGGATCCGGTCTATACCGGTCGCGTCACGGTGCCGGTGCTGTGGGACAAGCAGCGCGAGACCATCGTCAGCAACGAATCGGCGGAGATCATCCGCATGCTGAATTCCGCCTTCGATGGTGTGGGCGCGACGCCGGGCGACTATTATCCGCAGGCCCTGCACGAAGAGATCGACGCGATCAACGCGCGCGTCTACGACACAGTCAATAACGGCGTCTACAAATCCGGCTTCGCCACCACGCAGGAAGCCTATGAGGAAGCGGTAACCCCGCTCTTCGGCACGCTCGATGATCTCGACGAACGGCTCGCGACCAGGCGCTATCTCACTGGCGACAGCATCACCGAAGCCGATTGGCGGCTGTTCACCACGCTGGTGCGCTTCGATCCGGTCTATGTCGGGCATTTCAAGTGCAACCTGCGCCGCATCGCCGATTACCCGCATCTCTCGGGCTATCTGCGCGAATTGTACCAGTGGCCCGGCGTGCGCGAGACGGTGAACTTCACCCATATCAAGAACCACTATTACTACAGCCACGAAACCATCAACCCGCACCGCGTCGTACCACTCGGCCCCGTGCTCGATCTCGACGCGCCGCATGGACGCGACGGGATCGGCGGCTGACGCTTCGAGCGGCGCGGGTGATCCAGGCTACGAAACCTGCGGCCAGGCACGTTGCTTTTCCAGTTGCGGATAGAGCAGCGCCTGGCCCGCGCCGCGCGCGCCGAGAAAGGCGAGGAAGGCGAGCCAGAGGCCGTGATTGCTCAGGCCGTCGGCGGTGAGAATGCCGCCGAGGCCGAGCGCAGCGAGATAGACGGCAAGCGATGCCAGCATCAGGTTGCGCATGGCCCGCGTCCAGGTCGCGCCGATATAGATGCCGTCGAAGGCAAAGGCCAGCGCGCCGACCAGCGGCGCCGCCGCCGCATAGATCAGATAGTCGCGCGCAAACAGCCGCACGGCGGCATCCGTCGTGATGAAATCGATGAAGAGCGGCCCGGCCAGCCAGAACACGGCCATGGCGAAGCATCCGAGGCCGAGGCTCCACTGGATCGCGATGGCGACGGAGCGGCGGAAGGCGTGGCGGTTGCGTGCGCCATAGGCCTGCCCGCACATCGCCTCCGCTGCCGTGGCGGTGCCGTCGAGGAAATACGAACCCAGCGTAAACATCTTGTAGAGCACCGCATTGGCCGCGAGCGTGACATCGCCGGCCCGCGCGCCGATGGCGGCGAAGCTCGCAAAGGCCACGATCAGCGCCATGGTGCGGATCATGATGTCGCCGTTCACCGCCAGCATCCGCTTCATCGCCGCCGGTTGCAGCGTCTCCGCGAGCGGGATGCGCAAGGGATTCGAGCCAAGCCGGCGCAGCACGAGGAGGCCGAGCCCCGCTGCGGTCGCCTCCGCCGCGAGCGTGCCGATGGCCGCTCCCGCAACCCCCATCCCGAGCCCCACCACCAGCACGATGGTGAGCGCGATATTGATCAGGTTGAGCCCGACCTGCAGCGCGAAGCCGAGATCGGTGCGCCCGCGCCCGATCATCGAACCGAGGATGGCGTAATTCGCCAGCGTGAACGGCGCGGCCCAGATGCGGATGT
>NZ_DATGCW010000163.1:0-11069 GCF_035311605.1 Saliniramus sp. | reverse complement strand
TCTCGATTTCGGCAATGCCGGGACCGGTTCGCGTCTGATGATGGGCGTCGCGGGCAGCCATCCGGTCACCGTCACCTTCGACGGCGATGCCAGCCTGCGCAAACGCCCCATGGGACGCATCCTCGACCCGCTGACCCGCATGGGCGTCACAGTGGTGGATCAGGCCGAGGGTGGGCGCGTGCCGCTGACGCTCAAGGGCCCACGCGAGACGATCCCGATTCGCTACGAGACCCCGGTCCCCTCGGCGCAGATCAAATCCGCCGTACTGCTCGCGGGGCTCAACGCGCCGGGCACCGTCACCGTCGTCGAGAACCAGGCCAGCCGCGACCATACCGAGCGCATGCTGCGCCTGTTCGGCGCCCAGGTGAGCGTGGAGCCCCACGGCGAGGCCGGGCGGCTGATCAGGCTCGAAGGCCAGCCGGAACTGCGTGGCGTCGAACTCACCGTACCGGCTGACCCGTCATCGGCGGCCTTTCCCATCGTCGCCGCGCTGATCACACCGGGCTCCGACATCGTCGTCGAGAGCGTGATGACCAATCCGCTGCGCACGGGGCTGATCACCACGCTCATGGAAATGGGCGCCGATATCACGCTGACAAACGAGCGCGAGAATGGCGGCGAAGTGGTTGCGGATCTGCGGATACGCCATTCGGCCCTGCGCGGGGTCGAAGTGCCGCGGGAACGCGCGCCGGCCATGATCGACGAATATCCGGTGCTCGCCGTCGCCGCAGCCTTCGCCGAGGGTGAGACGCAGATGCGCGGGTTGCACGAATTGCGGGTGAAGGAGAGCGATCGCCTGCAGGCGGTGGCGGATGGCCTCGCGGCTGCCGGCGTGGCGCATCGGATCGAGGGCGATGATCTCATCGTCTGCGGAGACGGCAGCGCACCGCCCGGCGGGGGGACGGCGCAGACCCATCTCGACCACCGCATCGCCATGAGCTTCCTCGTGCTCGGGCTGGCTGCACCCGGGGGCATGGCGGTGGACGACGGCGCCATGATCGCCACCAGCTTTCCCGATTTCGTCCCGGCCATGCGCCGGCTCGGCGCGGAGATCGTGGAGGGCTGAGCCGCATGGATGCGCTGATCATTGCCATTGACGGTCCGGCGGGCTCGGGCAAGGGTACGCTGGCGCGGCGCCTCGCCGGAGCTTACGGCCTGCGCCATCTCGATACGGGCCTGCTATACAGGGCGGTGGCGCGCCTGATGATCGACAACAAACACCCACTTGACGACGAAGACGCGGCCCAAGAGGCGGCGGCGACGCTCAACCTCGGATGCATCGCGGAATCGCGCCTGCGCGGGCGCGAGATCGGCGATGCAGCCTCCGTGGTCTCGGCCCAGCCGCGCGTGCGGCAGGCGCTGCTGGAGCGCCAGCGCAGCTTTGGTCTGGAGCCGCCGGGTGCGGTGCTTGACGGGCGCGATATCGGCACGGTGATCTTCCCGGACGCGCCGGTGAAACTCTTCGTCACCGCCTCGGCGGAAGAACGGGCGCGGCGCCGCCATGCGGAGTTGGTGGAACGGGGCGAACGGGTCGATTACGACGCCATTCTCGATGATATCCGCAAGCGCGACGATCGTGACATGAATCGCGCGCAAGCGCCGCTGAAACCGGCGGATGACGCGATCATCCTCGACACCACCGATCTCTGCGCGGATGCCGCCTTCGAGGCGGCCTGCCGGATCGTCGAGGCGCGTCGGCAGGCAGAAGCGTAACGCATGCCTGATGGCGGTCAGCTGCAACGGTACCCCATCCGATTCCGCTCGCAATCGGAAGCAGAACAGGGTATTGATGCATTGTGCGTCAGCATTGTCCGGCGCATCGAAGAGCAGCCTTTTCCATCAAGGTGATATCGCCCCGCATTGGCGTGGGCCAGCAGCGCGCACCACCATTCCCGCGATCATTGCAGCATCATGGCGCTGACGACGAATGCTGGGCACGCCGAGCGTTGAAATCCGATCCCGGACCATCCGCATCATCTGCTTTGAGATGACGCTACGCACGCCATAGCCGCCACCAGACCGCGCGCCGGAAAGACGCATAAGCGGCTTGGCGACGCGGAAACGCTTCGCGATGTCGTGCTGCTGTCGTGCTTTTGCAGCATCGTACCGCCGCGCATGCCAAGACCTGGCGTGCGCCGGCTGCCCGGCTTGCGCGCCCCCCCGGAATCGAAAATCCCAGTACCTGCACAGAGATACGAGCATGTCGCCGAGACACGAAACCCTTCATGATGCGCGCAGCACCCGAGGCGCCGCGCCTGCGCAGATCCGCCGAAAACCGCAACCCCGTGATGCCGATGTGATCATCATCGGCGCCGGGGCTGCCGGTATCGCCGCTGCGCGCAATCTGCGTCGGCATGGCGTCGATTCCCTGATCCTCGAGGCCCGCGACCGCCCCGGCGGACGCGCCCAGACCATCGCGCTGGCCGGGCAGGCCGTCGATATCGGCGCGCATTGGCTCCATGCCGCCGATGCGAATGCACTGGTACGCCAGGCGAAACGCCTCGGCCTCGGTCTCAGTGAAGCTGCACAGGAGCCGCTGCTGATCTCGCGCATGGGCGAACGCGCCGATCCGCAAAGTTATGCCGCCTTCATGCGCCGCTGGGAATCCGTCTATGACGCCATGATCGCCCATCCCGGCAGCGGCCCCGCCAAGGCGGCGGATACGGTGTTTTCACAAATCGACGATACGCCTTCGCGATTCGACGATACGATCCGCTTTCTGCACGGCCCGTTCGACAGCGGCGTCGGACTGGACGCGATTGATGCCGGCGATTTCGCGGCGGCGGTGGATGATTCGGATCTGTTCGTCGAGGGTGGCTACGGCGCGCTCATCCTGCGGCTCGCGCGCGGCCTCGCCATTCACTACGAGACCCCAGTGACGCGCATCGACTGGAGCGGCGCCGGTGTCCGGGTCGAGACGCCGCGCGGCACATTCTCGGCGCGCGCCGTACTGGTGACGGCGCCGCTGCCGCTGCTGCAGAGCGAGGCGATCCGCTTCGCGCCGCATCTGCCGCTGGAGACCCTGCAGGCGATCCACGCCCTGCGTCCGGCGCTCTACGAGCACGTCGTGCTCTCCTGGGCGGATCATCCCTTCACTGATGCAGTCAACCGCCTCGTCGCCTTCGAGGGGGATGCGTGCGACAATCTCGGCATGCTCGCCAATATCGACGGCGCGCATCTGCATTACGCCGATATCGCTGCGCAGATCGTGACTGCCTTTCCCGATCCGCGTGATCGTGCCGGCTATGTCCGCGAATTCCTCAGCGCGCGTTTCGGCAACCGGGCGCTGGCGCGCTGCGACGTGCTGGCGGCGAGCGACTGGGCGGGCGATCCCTGGGCCGGTTGTGCCTGGATGTACGCCCCGGTCGGCGCCCATGGTGCCCGGGCGGCGTTGCGCGAACCCGTCGGCGAGCGCATCCACTTTGCCGGCGAGGCCTCCTCCGCCACGCAATGGGGCACGATCGGCGGCGCTTGGGACGAAGGCGAGCGCGCGGCAGATCTGATTCGCACCGGGCAGAACGCCCCGGTCGGAGGCGCCGTGGTACAGGCAGCCTGACGCGAAAGGCCGGCGATGACGCCTTATGGCAAGGCTGCGCCGTGTCGCCTGACCGCCGAAGGGGACTCTATGCGCTGCCCATGATCAGGCGCAGTGTCCGCCTGGCGCGGCGCAGGGTTGGCTGTTCCAATTCGCCGCCGATCTCACGCAGGAGCCGCGCGGCACGGCGCGAGCCTCGGGCGGCGGCGTAGCGCAGCCAGACATATCCTGCGAAGAGATCGGTCGGGCGCCCCTCGCCGAGAGCGTAGATCCTGCCGATCGCATAGAAATCCTCGGGATCGCTGAAACACACGCCGTCGAGGCCGGCATGAAAGGCCGCCGGAATATCGCTGTGCTGATCCATGATGCCCCCGTCGCTCTTGCGGTCGAACCGGGCGTAGCGCAATAATATGAGTGACACGCTACCAAAAATAGCAAAAAATCTCTTTCCGGAATCGCGTTAGGATCGGCGGAATACGGCTTTCCTGCCCCGGTGCGCCGGCTTTGCGTGACCGAACAACCCCGTTTTTCGCTTCCTGCGGGTTTCACCTCGTGATTGATTGCATTTCGTGAGCGCGCAGCATGCGGCGCGCCATCGCAAAAAGGCTTTCGCCCCATGCCCGAGGAAACCGACAAACGCCCGCTCACCCCGTCGGACCGGCGCATTCTGCGCGTGGTGCAGGAGGAGGGGCGGATTACCAATGCCGCGCTGGCGGAGCAGGTGGGGCTCGCCGCCTCGCCCTGTCTGCGGCGGCTGAAGGCGCTGGAGGAGGACGGCATCGTCGCCGGCTACCGTGCGGTGCTCGATCGCAAGGCGCTGGGCTACGCCATCGAGGCCTTCGTGCTGGTGAAGCTGGAGCAATCCGAGCCCGGCTGGCGCACGCGGCTGATCGAGCGGCTGAACGCCTTTGAGGAGGTGCTCGCCTGCTATGCCATGGCCGGCGAGATCGATCTGCTGATCCATGTCGTCGCGCAGGACATGGATGCTTTCGGCGAGTTCAGCATGAACCGGCTGCTGACGCTTCCGGGCGTCGCGGATGTGCGCTCGAGCTTCGTACTGTCCACCATCACCCCCCCGCGCGGCCTGCCGATCCCCGATTGAACGGAGTCGGCAAGCCGGTTTTGCTCGCGCGGATCAGGTGGTGCGCGTCTTCTCCTTGCGCCACTGCACCGAATAGAGATCGAAGCGGCGGTCGCGCAAATTCTGGACCGTGCCGGTCATACGCGCCTGGCGCAGGGTGTCGAGATTGAGATCGGCAATGGCGACCATCTCGACATTGGGCGTGGTATCCGCCGCAACACCGTCGCGGTCGAAGGGGAAATCGCAGGGCGTCAGAATGCAGCTCTGGGCGTATTGGATATCCATGTTGGGCACGCCGGGCAGGTTGCCGACATTGCCCGCGAGCGCGACATAAACCTGGTTTTCCACCGCCCGCGCCTGGCAGCAATAACGCACGCGCAGATAGCTCTTGCGCTCATCCGTGCAGAACGGAACGAACAGGATCTGCGCGCCCTGATCAACGAGATGGCGACCAAGCTCCGGGAACTCGGAATCGTAGCAGATCATCACCCCGATCGGCCCGCAATCGGTCTGGATCGTGCGGACATCGTCGGCGCCGACAATCGACCACCAATAGGCTTCATTCGGTGTCGGATGGATCTTGGCTTGCGCATGGATCGAGCCGTCGCGCAGGCAGACATAGCAGACATTGACGATGTCGCCGTCCTCGTCGAGGGTCGGATGCGAGCCGCCGATGATGTTGATGTTGTAATGCACCGCGAGCCGCGAGAGCAGCTCCTTGAGACGCTCGGTATATTTCGTCAGCGTGGCGATGGCCTGATCCGGCGGGATCGGCTCGTTCTCGATCGAGAGGAGCTGCAGCGTGAACAGTTCCGGGAAGACCGCGAAGTCGGATTTGTAATCGGCAACGACATCGACGAAATATTCCACGTTCTCTGCAAATTCCTCGAAGGAGCGCACGCGCCGCTGCTGATACTGGATGCAGGCCACGCGCACGGTGTGGGCGAGGCGTCCGCGCTGGGCTTTCGTCTTGGTGCGCCCGGCCGGCGCCTCGACGACTGCGGGGTTCCACCAGACCAGATGCACGGCATGACCCATGCTCTCCTTGTCGCCGGGCAGATAGTTCCGCAGAATGCCGATCGGCTCGAATCCGTTGCGCATCTGGAAGGAGACGACCCGGTCGCGCAGATTCTGCTCCCTGATCTGCTCGAGGAAATCCTCCGGGCTCTCAACCTCCTTGCGGCGCACCTTCTGCGCAAGGCTGGGCATGCGCCCGGCAAAGACGATGCCCTTGAGCTGGTAATCCTGCGCGAGACGCCGGCGCTCGTTATACAGGCGCTGACCGATGCGCAGCCCCCGAAAGCGCGGATCGACCATCACCTCCATGCCATAGAGCATGTCGCCTTCCTCGTCGTGACGGGAGGCGTAGCCGTTGCCGGTGATGGTGACCCAGTCATGCGGCTTCAGGGCAGTCTTCTCGTCGATCAGGAAGGTCGCGGCGAAACCGACGAGCGTATCGTCATAGATGGCGACGAACTGACCTTCGGGAAAGTTCTGGATCTGCCCGCGCAGCTGCGCCTGGGAATAGGATTGCATGTCGGGATAGGCGCGTTTTCCCAAGGCCTGGATCGCGCGCACATCCTTGAGCATCGCCTGCCGGACTTCGAGCCGGGGCTTCGAATCCTTCGCCTTTTCCGTCTCTGCGCGCGCGGGTGTCTTCGCCATATGTCTGCTCGTCCTTCCTGCGGGATATCCGCTGCGGCATAGCGCCGGTCATTGTTTAATGCCCAAGCTTAACGCCTGCGCCACCGTTTCGTTCGCGCTTAACGATGAAATGCCTTTCCGGCAAGGTTTTTCAAGCCACAGCGCATGGTGCTGCAGACCCATGCATGCGGCCCCTCATAACGGCCAGACCGTGAGGATCATCGGTACGGCCACAATGATGATGATGATCTGCAAGGGCAGGCCCAGACGCCAGTAATCGCCGAAACGGAAGCCTCCCGGTCCAAGAATCAGCGTGTTGTTCTGATGCCCGATCGGCGTGAGGAAAGCGCAGGAAGCCCCCACGGCCACGGCCATGAGAAGCGGATCCGGGCTGACGCCGAGGGTTTCGGCTGCACCGAGCGCGACCGGCGCCATCACTGCGGCCGTGGCGGCATTGTTCATGAAATCGGTCAGCCACATGGTGAGGATCAGCATGACGATCACGGCAAACACGGCATTGCCGCCGCCGAGATCCTCGAACAACAACCCTGCCACCGCCGCAGCAGCGCCCGTCGCCTGCACGGCGCCGGCCACCGGGATCAGCGCACCGAGCAGGACGATGACCGACCAGTCGATGGCCTCGTAGACCCGTCGCACCGGCACGATGTCGAGAGCGACATAGGCGAGCGCGCCCATGGCGAAGGCGACTTCGACACGCAGCAGGCCGGAGGCCGTCGCGGCGATGGCGGCAAGCATCAGCACACCCGCGACGAGGCCGTCGCGCCTGCCGGGAAAATGCAGCGCGCGTTCGGCCAACGGCACGCATTCGTAATGCACCACGAATTCATTGAGCGTCTCGCTCGGCCCCTGCAACAGCAGCACGTCGCCAGGCGAGAGGCGCGTGCTGCGCAGCCGTGTCAGCGAGCGCCGTCCCTGTCGCGAGATCGCCAGCAGGTTGATGCCGAGCCGCCGGCGCAGACGCAGATGCTGGGCCGTGCGCCCTGCAAGCGGCGAACCGGGGCGCACCGCGACTTCGAGCAACACCGTGCGCCCGGCGGTCACCACCTTGGGCATCTCGTCCGAACGATCCTCCTCGAGCTTCAGACCGAGCTTGCCGAGAGCGCCTCCGAGCACCTTCGAATCGGCTTCGATCACCAGAATATCGCCTGCCTGAACGATGTGCTCGGGGTGCGGCGCCGGGATGCGTGTCTTGTCGCGCACGAGCCCGACCACCTGCGCATCCACTTTCTCGAGCTGAACTTCGACCTCGCGCAGGCTCATGCCGACGGCGGTGGCGGATTCGGTCACGCGGGCCTCGGTCAGATAGGCGCCGATGTTGAAGTCAGGGGCGGTGGCGCGATCGCGCTGCGGCACGAGGAAGCGGGCCGTGATGATGATGAAGGTGATCCCCGCAGCCGCCACAGCGAGGCCGACAGGCGCGAAATCGAACATGCCGAATGCCGGCTGCTCGTCACTGGCGCGGAACGTGGCGACGATGAGATTCGGCGGCGTCCCGATCAGGGTGGTCATGCCCCCCAGAATCGAGGCGAAGGAAAGCGGCATCAGCATCTGTCCCGGCGCAATGTCGAGCCGTCGCGCCGCATCGAGAGCGATCGGCATCATCAGCGCAAGCGCGCCGACATTGTTCATGAAGGCCGAGAAGCAGCCCGCCATCACGCACAATCCGATCATCACCGCCCCGGGCCCGGCATGCGCCGGCATCGCCTTGCGGGCGATCCAGTCGACGGCGCCGCTGGTCGATAATCCGCGGCTGAGGATCAGCACGCAGGCTACGGTTATGACGGCGGGGTGGCCGAAACCGGCAAAAGCTCCTTCACCCGGCACGAGGCCAAGCAGAATACAGGCGAGCAATGCAGCGAGCGCCACCAGATCATGGCGCCAGCGACCCCAGATAAAGACGGCCATCGCCACCGCGATGACCGCCAGAATCAGCGATTGCTGCCCCGTCATGACACGATCCTGACATGACAATCAGGGATAGCCGCTAGCAATATCAGCAATGAAACCGACCTCGCAGATGTTGCGCTGCGGGTAGTCATAACAGCCATGTACGGGGCCTGTCTTCCCGAAACCCTGCATTCTTTTCGGACAAGAGCCGCGGCGCACCAGAGCCGTTACGGCCCGGCCGCTGACGCGAAGAGCCCCGCCGAAACGGGGCCCGTCATGCCTGTATCATCTGTCGCGGATGGCTGCGAGCGCTTCAGGCGGCGACGCGCGACAGGAATGCGTCTACCGTCTCGCGCATGCGCCGGGCTTCGGCCGCGACCTCTCCGGAGGCGCCGTTGACGTCGGCCACGGCCTGCTCCGTCTGGACCACACCCTGTTCGACCTCGCCGAGATCGGATGCGACTTCCATGGTCGAGGCGTTGGCGCCGGCAACGCTGCTGGCGATCTCGCCGACGGCGACGGCCTGCTGTTCGATCGAACTCGCGACAGCGCCGGCAAAGGCCTCGATGCCGGTCATGCGCTCGGCGATCCCGTCGATCTCGCCGACCATGCGGTCGGTCGCACTCAGGATCGCCTGGACCTGATCGACGATGCGATCGGTCGCGGATGCGGTCTGACCGGCGAGGGCCTTCACCTCGGCGGCGACGACGGCGAACCCCTTGCCGGCCTCACCGGCCCGTGCGGCTTCGATCGTGGCGTTGAGCGCAAGCAGATTGGTCTGCTCGGCGATCGCCTGGATCAGCTTGACCACTTCCTGGATATTGGCCGCCGTGCCCGCGAGATCCTTCATGCCGGTGGCGGTTTCGCGGGAGGCGCCGGCGGCACCGACGATGTCACCACGGATCTTCACCACCTGGCTCTCGACCTCGTTGATCGCCGCACTCATCTCCTCGGTGGCCTGCGCCGCATTGCCGACGGCGGACGAGGCCGCCCCGGAGGAACCCGCCGCGCTGCGGGTCTTGCTGGCCGTTGCGGCAGCGACTTCGGAGAGCGTTGCGGAGACCGCATCGAGGCGCCCGGCATTGCTCTCGAAGGAAGCCAGCGCTGCAGTCACGTCAGCCCGGAAGCCGGAAATGGTTTCGTCGACCGCCCGCTGACGCTCGGCCTTTTCAGCCTCGTCGCTGGCGCGCCGGGCCTGCAAGGTCTCACGATCAGCGAGATTCTCGCGAAACACCTTCAGCGCACTGGCGATCGCGCCGATCTCGTCGCGACGGCCCTGACCCGGGATCGCGGTATCGAGCCGCCCCTCCGACAAGCCGACCACGGCACCGGTAATCGGGCGCAGAGGCGCCATCATGCGCGCGAGCGCGAACCAGAGGAGGAGCGCGACACCGCCGAGTACCGCAAGCCCGCCGGCAACGATCGCGCCCGTCTCGGCGGCGATGCCCGTCGCAAGCCGCGCACGCGAGAATTCCATGGCGACATATCCGACGAGGCGCTGATCGGAACCGATATGCAAGGCGCGGACATGCATCAGGCTGTCGCCCCGGTCGATCGTGTGAACGGGATTGTCCGCCACGAAATCGAAGGGCATGTCACCGACAGCCGCCTCGATCACCTGCGGGTTGAAAGCGGAACTCGGCTCGCCATCGGCGCCGATGCTGGTGAGCGGGAAGAAGTCATTGGCGACGAGGCCGTGCATGAAATCCGGGTCGCGCGCTACCGAGGCGAGCATGTTGCTCAGCGTTGTGGTGTCGTTGCCCATGACCAGGATCGGCGCGGCATTGGCAACCATCGCGGTGAGATCATCGGTCTTCTGCACGAATTCCGTGCGTGACGTCTGCGCATTATAGATTGTCAGCCCCGCGATCGCGGCACCGAGCGTGCCGGCCACGACAGCAACTGCGACGAGGACGATCCGTATGCTGAGAGAATTGAAGAGATTGCGCACTTTCGAGAGCATGGATGCCACTTTCCTTGCAAGAGACGCCGTATGAATGCGACGTTCGGACTTAAATGGCGGTTAATTGCGAAAAATGACGCAAAGGAAATCCTGACAAAATCACCCTGATTATCGACCATCGATTGTTTCAGCGGTGCGTCATCACGCCCGCATTCAATGCCAGCCAATCCTTTTCAATACTATTTTTGATTGCTATCAAGCCTTGGACATTTTTGCGCCACCCCTGCGCAGATTCGCATACCGGCTTGCGCGGCGCGTTGTGGACTGGTGCTTTCACCGTGAACCGCTATCTTCCCAGCCAGTGCACAACACGTCACAGATAGCCGGGCGGGCCCCATGACAGAACAGCCGAAATCCGCAAGAACGCCTTCAACACAACAGTCCTGGCGACGGCTTTTTGCGGGCCGGCTCGGGCTGCCCGTGATCGGAGCGCCGATGTTCATCGTCTCGGGACCCGAACTCGTCATCGCCCAGTGCAAGGCGGGTATCGTCGGCTCCTTCCCTGCGCTGAACGCCCGCCCCGCATCGATGCTCGACGAATGGATCGCACAGATCAGGGAGGCGCTCGCCGCACATGATGCGGCGCATCCCGATTGCCCTTCGGCCCCCTTTGCCGTCAACCAGATCGTGCACCGCTCGAATGATCGTCTCGATCACGACATGGCAGTCTGCGAGAAGCACGCGGTGCCGATCGTGATCACCTCGCTCGGGGCGCGACCGGAAGTGAACCAGGCGGTACAGGGCTGGGGTGGCATCACGTTGCATGACGTGATCAATCTGCGCTTTGCCCACAAGGCGATCGAGAAGGGTTCGAATGGGCTCATCGCCGTGGCCGCAGGTGCCGGCGGCCATGCGGGTAGGCTGTCGCCCTTCGCGCTGATCAGCGAGATCCGGGCCTTCTTCGACGGACCGCTCGCGCTTTCCGGCGCCATCGCCAC
>NZ_DATGCW010000162.1:0-6902 GCF_035311605.1 Saliniramus sp. | reverse complement strand
AAGGTCGCGGCGAGATTGTCACCGCCCGATTCCACCAGAATCAGTTCGAGATCGGGAAATTTCCGGCGCATCGTCTCAATGGCGGAGAGATTGAGAGAGCAATCCTCGCGGATCGCCGTATGCGGGCAGCCGCCGGTCTCGACGCCCAGAATGCGCTCTTCCGGCAGCGCACCGGCGACGGTGAGCAGCCGCGCGTCTTCCTTGGTATAGATGTCGTTGGTGATCGCGCAAAGGTCGTAGATGCCGGCGAAGCGCTTGCACAGGGCCTCCATCAGCGCGGTCTTGCCCGAGCCGACCGGGCCGCCGATACCGACGCGCAAAGGGCCGTGAGGCGATGGCGACATGGCTTGATACTCCCGCATGATCACGCGCGACCGGCGCGCTTCGATGCGGTGATTTTATGACCGCCCTTCCCTTCCGACAATCGACTTGACCCGGCATAAAGCAGGCATTTCCTGCCTATGATTTAGGCAGATTGCCCTCCTCCGTATCAGGCTCCGCCAGCACCCCGCCCGTCATCGGCGCAGCCACGCCGGTCGTGCCGGGATAGGTGATCGGCAACCCGCGCAGGGCGCGCATGGCGAGATAGGCGAAAGCCTGCGCCTCGAGGTGATCACCCGACCAGCCCGCTGCCTCGGCGGGCGTCAGCCGCGTCTGCAGATGCTGCCCGAGCGCCTCGCACAAGGCGGTGTTGCGCGCCCCGCCCCCGGCGACGATCCAGCGTGCGGGCTTCTCCCGGGCGTGATCGAGCGCAGCGGTGATGCTGCGCAGGGTGAAGGCGGTGAGCGTCGCCGCCGCATCGAGCGTGTCGAGATGGCCGACCATGCGATGCGAAAACCAGTTGCGATCGAGAGATTTCGGCGGCTTGGCCACGAAATACGGATGCCGCATCAGCCAGTCGATGAGCGGCTCCTCCGGCGACCCGCGCGCACCGATGGCGCCGGCATCGTCATAGGGCAGACCGAGCCGCTCGCGCAGGAGATCGTCGATCAGCGCGTTGCCGGGGCCGGTATCGAAAGCGAGCATGCTCTCATCGGAGAAGATGAAGGTGACATTGGCCACGCCGCCGATATTCAGGATCGCGAGCGGCGGCGCGATCCCGGCCATACGGGCGATGGCGCGGTGGAAGACCGGCACCAGCGGCGCTCCCTGCCCGCCCGCCGCGACATCCGCCGCGCGCATGTCATGGATGACCGGCATCCCCGTCGCCCGCGCCAGCGCCGCCCCGTCGCCGAGCTGCACCGTCAGCCCCAGGGCCGGGCGGTGCAAGACCGTCTGACCGTGGAAGCCGATCACCGCAATATCCGCGCGCGACAGATCGTTCTCCAGAAGAAACGCCGCCACCGCGTCGGCGTGGGCGCGCGTCACCACCGCCTCGGCTTCCGCGAGCGCCGGGGGGCGCGCAGCGCGATCTGTGAGCCCGCCTGCTTCATCGAGGGCGCGAGCGAGCACGGCGCGCTCATCCGCCGTATAGGCGCGGTAGCCGGTCGGGCCGAATCCGGCGATCGCCTCGCCATCGCTCTCGATCAGCGCGACATCCACCCCGTCGAGCGAGGTGCCGCTCATCAGGCCGATGGTGCGCAGGATGGGGGGCTTTCCGGCATTCATCCTTGCAAATTCCCGTGATCTTTGCGCAGTAAGCTGTTAAACGCCCCGGCGTCAGCATCAAGAACCAATCAGAAGAGACCCGCGATGAGCGCGCCCCGATCCGACTTTCTCCGCATCCTGACCGAACGCGGCTTCATTCACCAGTGCTCCGACATGGAAGGGCTGGACGAAAAGGCGCGCGCCGGGGAGCTCGTCGCCTATGTGGGCTATGATTGCACCGCGCCCTCACTGCATGTCGGCCATCTGCTCTCGATCATGATGCTGCACTGGCTGCAGAAGACCGGCGGCAAGCCGATCACGCTGATGGGCGGCGGCACCACCCGCGTCGGCGACCCGTCCGGCAAGGATGAGAGCCGCAAGCTGCTCACGGTTGAACAGATCGACGCCAACAAGGAAGAGATCAAAAAGACCTTCCGCCGCTTCGTAAATTTCGGTGACGGCGCGGGCGATGCCGTCATGGTGGATAATGCGGAATGGCTGACGAAGCTCAACTACATCGAATTCCTGCGCGATGTAGGCCGGCACTTCTCCGTCAACCGCATGCTCTCCTTCGATTCGGTGAAGCTGCGGCTGGAGCGCGAGCACGAGCTCTCCTTCCTCGAATTCAACTACATGATCCTCCAGGCCTATGATTACGTCGAGCTGGCCAAGCGCCATGGCTGCAATCTGCAGATGGGCGGCTCGGATCAATGGGGCAACATCGTCAACGGCATCGATCTCGGGCGCCGGCTCGGCACGCATCAGCTCTACGCGCTGACCTGCCCGCTCCTGACCACCGCATCCGGCGCCAAGATGGGCAAGACCGCGTCCGGCGCAGTCTGGCTCAATGCCGACATGCTCAGCCCGTGGGATTACTGGCAGTTCTGGCGCAATACCGAGGATGGCGATGTGGGTCGCTTCATGCGCCTGTTCACCCTGCTGCCAATGGACGAGATTGCCCGTTACGAGGCGCTCGAAGGTGCAGAGATCAACGCGGCGAAGAAAAAGCTCGCCGACGAGGCCACCGCCCTGATGCATGGCCGCGAGGCGGCGGAACAGGCCGCCGAGACCGCCCGCCAGACCTTTGAACAAGGCAAGACCGCCGCGAGCCTGCCCACGGTGACGATCCCCTCAAACCTGATCGAACAGGGCCTTTCCGTCCTCGCCGCTTTCGGCCCCGACCATGCCGGCCTCACCGGCTCGATGGGCGAGGGCCGCCGCCAGATCAAGGCGGGGGGATTGCGCGTGAATGACACGGTCGTCACCGATGAGCGCCTGAGCCTCACCGGTTCCGATCTGCGCGACGGCGTGGTCAAGCTCTCCTTTGGCAAAAAACGCCACGTGCTGCTCAAGCCGGAGTGAGCGCGCCTGCGCGCGCGCCGCGCCTCACCCGATCTGGCGAATATCGGTGATCACCTCCGCGCCGAAGCGCGGGCCGAGCAGATGCGCGACGATAGCCTCGCCACAGCTCTCTGGGCTCGACAGATCGTTATTCTGCTTCAGCGCAACGAATTGCTCGCGCAATGTGAACTGCTCCGGCGTCGTCGCGCGGATCTCGCCCTGCATGTCGGTATCGATCACGCCGGGGGCGAGGCTCTCGATGGCGAGATGCGGCACTGTATCGGCAGCGACGGAGCGGGCATGGTGATCGAGCGCGGCCTTGGTGGCGCAATAGATCGACCAGCCCGGCATCGGGCGCCGTCCCGCACCGCTCGAAATATGCATGATCCGCCGGTCCGCGACCTTCTCCGTCGCGGCGATGAAGGCATTGGCCGCCATCAGCGGTCCGGCAATGTTGAGTGTCACCGCCTGCGCGATGGTGGCGATGTCGAGCGCACCGCTCGGCCCGATCGGCTGAACGATGCCGGCATTGTTGATCAGGATCGCGGTCTGCGCATCGGCGAGGAAATCGCGCATTTCAGCCCCGGCGAGCCAGGACCGGGCTGCTTGCGCATCCGAGAGATCGAGCGTGACCTCCTGCAGATCCTGCGAAAAACGCTCCGCCAGCGCGGCATTCGGCCGGCGTGACACGCCGAGCACGCGGACGTCGCGCATCAGCAGCGCCTGCGCCATGCCAGCGCCGAGCCCGCGCGAATGTCCCGTCACGATTGCCTTGATCATTGGTACCCATCCTTCTCGAAAACCGGTCTCACAGTGTCAAAGCCGCGCCGCCGGCGCAAGCGCCGGGTCGATGGCCGGTGCACCGCAGCCGCCGAGAACCGGGGCGCAGAGCATCAGCGCGATCAGATCGGCCTGGCGGTTGGTGCGGGTTTTGCCGAAGATGTTGCGCAGATGGAACGATACCGTTGTCTGCGATATGCCGAGCGCGCACGCGATGGCGTCCAGCCGTTCACCGGCGGCGAGCCGTCCGGCCACTGTACTCTCAGTGGGTGTGAGACCGAAGATCTGGGCAAGCATGGCATCGGACAGGCGCGTGCGCCGGGCGGAATCGACAAGGAACAAAGCGACCTGCGCATCGTCATGTGCCGCCGCGTCACGGCCCGGCAGCGCGACGACCATCACCATCAGCGTGCCGGTATCAGACATCGGCTTCCCGGCATCGGGAGGATCAAGGGCCATCGCCCCGGAAAACGCTTTTCCGGCACGGCTCGCCTGCTCAGCCCGATCGATCAGATCGCGCAGGCTCGCAGCGCCGAAGCTGGGCGGCAGGCGCGCCGGATCGCTCTGCCCGTATTGCGTCGCAAGCAGGTGCGCGGCGGCCTCGTTGCCGTGCAGGATCCTGCCGCCGCTGCCCATGATGACGATGCCGGTGGCGATGGTGTCGAGCACCGCCAGCGCGCCCTCGCCGCGCATGGCTTCGAGGGCGGCGCGGGGGCGTGCCATCGCATGGGCATCGTGAGCGCGCCAGCGGACAATCTCGCGCAGACGCGCCTCGACGGTAGCGAGCAGGAGATCATAATCGATCGGCTTGACCAGATAATCATCAGCCCCCGCGCGCTTGCCCTCGACCAAGTCGGCGGGATCAGCGAAGACCGTGAGGAAGACGAAGGGCATACGCGCGAGTTCAGGGTGGTCGCGCCGCAGCTGCGCGAGCACGCCGTAGCCGTCGAGACGCGGCATGGTGATGTCGCACAGGGTCAGATCGGGACGGCAGGCGGCAAGTTGCACGAGGGCTTCGACGCCATCGGCTGCCTCGACGGTGCGGTATCCCGCCTCCGACAATTCCTCGATGATGTCGCGGCGCAGCTCCGCCTCGTCCTCGCAAACCAGAATCAGCGGCGCATCGATCATCGCGCTGGCTCCTTCTCGTCATTGACCGCTCGGCTCTCCACCTGCGCACCCCCCTCTCCCGGGAGCGTATCGGGATCGAACATGCGCGGCAGGCCGAGCGTAAACACGCTGCCGCGCCCGACCCATGTCTCGAAGCTCAGATCGCCGCCCTGCAACCGCGCGAGATCGCGCGCCAGCGACAGGCCGAGCCCGCTACCCTCGCTATGGCCGCCCGTCTCGCCGCGATAGAAGCGGTCGAACACGTGCGGGCGATCGGCGGGCGCGATGCCCGGCCCGAAATCGGTGACGGCGACGGCGATTTGCGCGCCCGTATTGAACAGACGCAGTTCCACCGGAGCGGATTCCGGGCTGTATTTCAGCGCATTGGCGATGAAATTGGCCAGGATGTGATCGACGAGATCACGGTCACACCAGGCGGTGGTCGCCGCAGCGGCGCTGGCGAAACGGATGTCGCGCTCCGGATTGAGCGCCCGGAACTGCGTGCAACTTTCACGTACGATCACGGCGAGGTCGCAATGGCGCGGCTTGGCGCTCACCTGGCCGCTATCGAGTCGCCCCGCGAGCAGGGCCGTGTCGACAAGCCGGGTCAGGCGGTGGATCGCGTCGCGGATCGCCTTCTCGCGCCGCGCGACATCGGCACCGGTCACGGCATCGCCACGCCGCACCAGACGCTGCACCGCGCTGTCGATGATGGCGAGCGGGGTGCGGAACTGGTGCGAGACGATGGCCGCGAAGTCACGGTAATAGGCGCTCACCGCCTTCTCACGCCGCAAGGCCTGCTCAAGCGTGAGCGCCCGGCTGCGCTCCTCCTCCGCATGGCGCAGCTGACGCTCGTTGGCGATGAGCCGCCAGCCGATCATCAGCCAGCCGGCGAGCACACCGATCACCGAGCCGATCACCTGCCAGACGGCGGCGCGATAAGCATCGAGCCGCTCGGCGATCGCCTCCCATTCGCGCACCATCGTGTCATTCGCCGCCCGATTGAGCGTGGCGTGCAGATCAGCGAGGCTCTCTTCGAGACGCGCATTGGTCGCCGCGAAAGCCGCCGCATCACCCGTGAGCGGCTCCGGATCCGCGTCGCGGATGGCGGTGTCATGCGCGGTGATCGGTTCATTGGCTCCGATCCGCTCCAGATAACGTTGCTGCGGCCCCTGGAGCATAAGATCGAGCCGCGAAAGCAGGAGCGCGTAGCGCAGGACGACACGATCCGCGTCCGCCCTGCCGCGCGCGTGATCCGAGAGCACCTTGTCAAGCCGCAGCGCCTCCATCTGCGTCTGGCTGATCACCCAGAGCATGTTCTCCGTCGCCTCGATGCGCATGTCCCGCTCGATCACGGCGAGGCGCCACAGCGCGAAGACCAACAGCCCCACGCAAAGGCTGATCAGCAAAGCCGGCCCGCCATAGCTGCGCAGAAAGGGGCCGGCGCGCATCATTTGACAACGAGGCTCGCGAGTTGCCAGACCCAGCGGTAATCGTAGCGGATATCCTGCAATTCCGCGTGATCATCGCGCGGATAAACGATCCAGATCGGCCCGCGATCACGGGGCGACAGCCGCTCACCATCCATCGTCAGCGCGGCGACGACGTCGTAATCCTCGAAATCCGCGACGGGAATGGTGATCTCGTAATCGTTCAATGCACGCGCGACCACCGTGTCTCCCACGGCGCCGACATGATCGAGCAGATCGCGCATCAGCGGGCCCTCGAAGCGGCGCAGACCATCCGTGACCACCGTATGCGTTTCGATGACATGCTGCGGCAGGGCTTCGAGATCTGCACGCGTGAGGGCGATCGGAGCCTGATCCGCGACGGCGCCGGTAATCTGCAATACGGGCGATTCGGCGCGCACGTCGGGCGTACCGACCACGACCAGCGAGAGCATCACCGCCATGACGATTGCCAACGGGGCGAGGCCTGCCCGGCGCCGCGCGCCGCCTCGATCACGAAAACCGGCAAAAGAAACCGTCATGCCACCTCCTGCACGCTCGCCCCGCCGCGCCCGCCATGCTTCACGCGGGCCTCCCGCATTCCGATGCAAAGGGAAGCATGTTCACAGGCCTCTG
>NZ_DATGCW010000161.1:0-17543 GCF_035311605.1 Saliniramus sp. | reverse complement strand
CTGCGGTCCGAGAATGCCGTAGAGCCTGATATCGACCGGGTTCATGCTGTTCTCGCTGATTGTCCGACGGTTGCGCCACCGAGCGCGTAGAGCGCATCGAGGAAGGCGGGCTGGAAGCTGCCCGGCCCCGCAGCGCGGCTGCCTGCGATCTCGCCGGCAATGCCGAGGGCGAGCAGCGCCGAGGCGGCCGCAACGAGTGTATCCGCCTCGCGGCTCGCGAAAGCCGCGATCAGTGCGGTGCCGGCGCAGCCCATGGCCGTGATGCGCGCCATCAGCGGGTGGCCGTTACGGATCTCGAAGAACCGCTCGCCATCAGTGACAAAATCGGTTGCACCCGTCAGTGCGATGACACAGCCGCGCCGGGCGGCCTCGTCGCGCAGCGTATCCGGATCCGCCTGCCCGTCCGTCAGCGCCTCGAATTCGGTAGCGTTGCAGCGCAGGATCGCGGGTTGCGCGGCAAGGAGTTCGCGGGCGAAGGCGAGGCGGGGCGGGGAGCGATCGACGAAGACGGGATCGAGCACGATCGGTCGCCCGGCCTCGCGTGCAGCGGCCATGGCACGGGGGATGGCGATCTTGCGTTCTTCATCAAGGGTTCCGAGATTCACCAGGAGCGCATCGGCGCGCTTCGTGAAGGGCTCGACCTCGTCGCGTGCATGGGTCAGCGAGGGGATCGCGCCGGCAGCGAGCAGCAGGTTTGCGGTGAAGACCTGGGCGGCAGCATTGGTGATGGCATGAACGCGGGTGGATTGTGCAGTGATGCGCGCCAGCAATGCCGCACTTGCCGGAGCGAGGTTGGCGGCATCCGCTATTCCATCGTCGCGCCGGGAAGGGGCGGTAAGGGAATCGTCTTCATATGTCTTGGAGAAGGTCGTATCGGCCATCTCTCATCCCTCCGCCGGCATGACCCGGATCAGGTTCGATGGGTTGGCGCGCCGCGCCTCTCAGCCCCCGGACGGGGCACCCCATGGAGATTGTGTCTGTTTCATCATAGTTAAGCTCTTGCATCATCCGACGCAAGGGCAGGGCGGCAATTCCTTGTGCCGCAATGCGGCGACGCACGCTGCGTGATTGGGGCAATCCGCTCAGAGATTGAAGCGGAAATGCAGGACGTCGCCATCCTTGACGATGTATTCCTTGCCTTCCAGCCGCAGCTTGCCTGCCTCGCGCGCGCCGCTCTCGCCGTCGAGCGCCACGTAATCGACATAGGCGATGGTCTCGGCGCGGATGAAGCCCTTCTCGAAATCGGTATGAATCACGCCTGCCGCCTGCGGCGCACGGGTGCCGGCGGTGATGGTCCAGGCGCGGGCTTCCTTGGGGCCGACAGTGAAATAGGTGACGAGCCCCAGCAGCCTGTAACCGGCGCGGATGACGCGGTTGAGGCCGGGCTCCGAGAGGCCGACGGCTTCGAGGTAGTCGCGCTGCTCCTCTTCCGGCATCACCGCGATCTCGCTTTCGATCTTGGCAGAGACGACAACGGCCTGCGCGCCCTCGGCCTGCGCGTGCTCCATCACCTTCTGCGAGAAGGCATTGCCCTGATCAGCCGATTCTTCCTCGACATTGCACACATAGAGAACCGGCTTGGCGCTGAGCAGGCCGAGCATGCGGAAGGCCTTTTCCTCATCATCGGCGACCTCGACCAGCCGCGCAGGCTTGCCTTCGCGCAGCAATACCAGCGCGCGATTCATCAGATCGAGGCTGAGTTTGCCTTCCTTGTCGCCGCCCCTGACCTTCTTCTCCAGCGCCGTGGCGCGTTTCTCCAGGCTGTCGAGATCGGCCAGCATCAGCTCGGTCTCGATCGTCTCGATATCGGCGATCGGGTCGATCTTGCCGTCGACATGGGTGACGTCGCCATCCTCGAAGCAGCGCACCACATGGGCGATTGCATCGACCTCGCGGATATTGGCGAGGAACTGGTTGCCGAGCCCTTCGCCGCGCGAGGCGCCGCGCACCAGGCCGGCAATATCGACGAAGGTCAGGCGGGTAGGGAGCGCCTGCGCTGATTTGCCAATCGCAGCAAGCTTGTCGAGGCGCTCATCCGGAACTGCCACATCGCCGACATTCGGCTCGATGGTGCAAAACGGGTAATTCGCCGCCTGTGCGGCAGCCGTCTGTGTCAGCGCGTTGAAGAGTGTCGATTTGCCGACATTCGGCAGCCCGACAATGCCCATGCGGAAGCCCATCTTGTCTTACCTCATCTGACGGGAACGGATCGGGCCCGGCCGGCCGTCTCACTTCAATCCCTTTTATCATCCTTGCCGCCCCAGCCGCGATCGGCCATGGCGATATGCAGCTTGTTCTGGAAGGCCGCGTCCTCTCCGCGCGCCAGCAAGCCGGCATGATCGGCGCAGGCGCGGGCGAGATCTTCCACCCAGGGCTGTTCCGCCTTGGCGAAATCGCTCAGCACATAGGCATGCACGGCTTTCTTGTCGCCGGGATGGCCGATGCCGAGCCGCACGCGGCGGTACTCATTGCCGCATTGCGCGGTGATCGAGCGCAGCCCGTTATGCCCGGCATTGCCGCCACCCTTCTTCACCCGCAATTTGGCGGGCGCGAGGTCGAGCTCGTCATGGAAGACGACGATGTCTTCGAGCGCGATCTTGTAGAAGCGCTGCGCCTCGGAGACGGCACGCCCGGATTCGTTCATGTAGGTCTGTGGCTTGAGCAGCAGCACGCGCTCGCCGTCAAGCGTTGCCTCCGTGACCTCGCCCTGGAATTTGCGCCGCCACGGTGCCGCACGCGCGGCCCGGGCGATCTCGTCGATCACCATGAAGCCGACATTATGGCGGTTATCCGCATAGCGCGCCCCGGGATTGCCAAGGCCGACGAGGAGACGCATCGGTCCCGCTCCCTCGCTGCCAGCGAAGCGCTCCGGTCGTGAAACCGGAGCGCCCCAGCCGAACAGTTTTCTCAAAAGTGCGAGGATTATTCCTTGCCCTCTTCTTCACCGCCTTCGGCTTCACCCTCTTCGGCTTCTTCCTTGAAGCCGGCCGGGGTGGCGATGGTAGCGATGGTGAAATCGCGATCATCGATCACCGGCGAGCAGCCCTTTGGCAGCGTTACCGCCGAGATGTGGAGCGTATCGCCCATTTCCAGATTCTGGATATCGATCTCGATGGCATCGGGGATCGCATCGGCGGGAACATTGAGCTCGACCGTGTGACGCACGACATTGAGCGTGCCGCCGCGCTTGATGCCGACGCAGGTTTCCTGATTGAGGAAGTGCACCGGGACCTCGACAGCGACCACCTGCCCTTTGGCAACGCGGAAGAAATCGATGTGGATCGGCATGTCCTTGACGGGCTCAAGCTGGTAGTCGCGCGGGATCACGCGCTCCTTGTCACCCTCGATGTCGATCTCGAACATCGTCGTCATGAAGCCGCCATCATAGATGAGCTTCTGGGCTTCCTTGAACTGGATCGCAATGGCCTTGGGGGGCTGGCCTACACCGTAGACGACGGCGGGTACATAGCCCTGGCGGCGAATGGCTCGGGCGGCCCCCTTGCCGACCCGATCGCGCGCCACAGCCGAGAGCTTCTTCATATCACTCATGGTCGTGGTCCTTCGATAAGATGTCATGAAAGACGAAAGGGCCGCATCGCGGCCCCGGCCTTTCCGCGCTCACGCCTCCAAGGGTGTCGACGAGCGCGATGGGCTTATACGGCGCAAACCGTGCGAGAGCAACCTTTAAAGCGTTTGCGCCGGCTGCATCTTGGCTCTCGCGGGGCTGCACACACGACAACGCGCCCGGAATCACTCCCGGGCGCGTCTCACTGACCGTTCGGGCCGGTGCTTACTCGCCGCCGCCCAGCGCGTGAACGTAGACGGTGAGCGACTTGATCGTCACGTCGTCGAGACGCTCACCGAAATGCGGCATCATGGCCCCGCGTCCGTTGACGACGCCCTCATAGATCGTTTCGCGATCCGAGCCGTAGAGCCAGATCCCGTTGACGAGATTCGGCGCTCCCAGCGCCCGCATGCCTTCCCCGCCTTCGCCATGGCAGGCGGCGCAGTTGGCCACATAGACCTCTTCGCCGAAAGCGAGATCGGTGCTGTCGGCGACCGGCAGGCCTGCCATGTCGCGGACATAATCCGTCGCGGCCCAGGCTTCGTCGCGATCGAGGATACCGTCGCGCACGAAAGCCGGCATTGCACCGAAGCGCGTCTCGTCATGAGTCGAGCGAATGCCGAAGGCCACCGTCTGATGGATATCGTCGAGCGCGCCACCCCAGAGCCAGTCGTCATCCAGCAGATTGGGGTAGCCCGGACCACCGCCGCCGCCCGCACCGTGACAGCCGGCGCAGTTGTCGCCGAAAGCTGCAGCTCCGTAGGCCTGGGCGAAGCTCGCCATCTGCGCATCCGCCATGATCTCGTCGAGCTCGGCTTCCCGGATTGCCGCGAAATTCGAACCCCGAGTTTCGTTGAGCGCCTCGAGATCCGTAACCACGGCAGCGCGCGAATGCCAGCCGAGCAGACCCGTCGTCGACGAGCTGATCAGGGGAATGGCGGGATAGGCGAACATGTACAGCACGGCGAAGGCGATCGAGGCGTAGAAAACCCACAGCCACCAGCGCGGCAAGGGGTTGTTCAGTTCCTTGATACCGTCCCATTCATGGCCGGTGGTCGAGACGCCCGTGACCTTGTCGACATCTTTCTTGTGATCTTGCGAGGCCATGGGATCAATCCTCATCCAGCGGAATACGCGATGCCCGGTCGAACGTGTCGCGTTTGGAAGGCAGAAGCGCGTAGACGATGGCCAGAAGGAATCCGATCACGAAGGCCGCGAAGCCCCAGGTCTGCGCGATGTTGGCGAGAAAGGTATAGGTTTCCATGCTTGCGCTCCTTTCTCAGCGGATGTTGGTCTGGTTGTCGTACTGCTCGAAATCGACCAGCGTCCCCAGCATTTGCAGGTAGGCGACAAGCGCGTCGCCCTCGGTGATCACGCCATCGGTGCGTCCCGAGAAACTGCGCACCTGCGCCTTGGGATAGCGCTCCAGGAAATCGAACATGTCCGGATCATCGTTCGTACCCTGGATATCGACGTCGAAACGCGCGTTCACGATCATTTCTTCATCATAGGGCACACCCAATGCTGCCTGTACCCGCAGATTGCGCTCGATATTGGAATAGTCGAGCGGCGTCTCGAACAGGAACGGGTAGCCCGGCATGATCGATTCGGGCACGACCGAGCGCGGATCGATCAGGTGGCGTACATGCCATTCGTCGGAATACTTGCCGCCGACGCGGGCAAGATCCGGCCCTGTGCGCTTCGAACCCCACTGGAAGGGCCGGTCATACATGGACTCGGCCGCCAGCGAGTAATGCCCGTAGCGCTCCACCTCGTCGCGCAGGGGGCGCACCATCTGGCTGTGACAGTTGTAGCAACCCTCACGGACATAGATGTCGCGCCCGGCCAGTTCGAGCGGGGAATAGGGCCGCATGCCCTCCACCTTCTCGATCGTGTTCTTCAGATAGAAGAGCGGCACGATCTCGACGATGCCCCCGATGGAGATGGCGACCACGATGCCCGCCACCAGGATACCGGAGTTCTTCTCGAATATTGCGTGTTTGTTCCAGAGTGACATATCTCCGCCCCCTTATTCTGCCGCCGCAAGCGCGGGACGCGACTGGGCCGCTTCCACGGGCCGCACGGTCCGGACGGTCATGATGAGGTTGTAGACCATGATCAGGGCGCCCGCGAGGAAGAGCACGCCGCCGAGTGCGCGGATCACGTAGTAGGGATGCATCGCGTCCGAGGTCTCGATGAAGGAATATTCGAGGAAGCCGAGGCTGGTATAGGCGCGCCACATCAGGCCCTGCATGATCCCGGCAACCCACATCGAGGTGATGTAGAGCACGATACCCAGCGTCGAGATCCAGAAGTGCCAGTTGACCAGCTTGAGCGAGTAAAGCCCCTCACGCTTCCACAGCCAGGGAACCAGGCAGTAGATGGCGCCGAAGGAAATGTAGGCGACCCAGCCCAGCGCACCCGAATGCACGTGGCCGACGGTCCAGTCGGTATAGTGCGAGAGCGAGTTGACCACCTTGATCGACATCATCGGACCTTCGAAGGTCGACATGCCGTAGAAGGCCACGGAGACGACCATCATGCGCAGCACGGGGTCCGTGCGCAGCTTGTCCCAGGCGCCTGACAGTGTCATCAGGCCGTTGATCATGCCACCCCAGGAGGGCATCCAGAGCATGATGGAGAAGACCATGCCCAGTGTCTGCGCCCAGTCGGGCAGGGCGGTATAGTGCAGGTGGTGCGGGCCCGCCCAGATATAGAGGAAGATCAGGGCCCAGAAGTGGATGATTGACAGCCGGTAGGAATAGACCGGGCGATCGGCCCGCTTGGGCACGAAGTAGTACATGATCGCGAGGAAGCCGGCTGTCAGGAAGAAGCCGACCGCGTTATGGCCGTACCACCATTGCACCATCGCATCCTGCACGCCCGCCCAGGCGATATAGGACTTGTAGGAGAAGATCGAGACCGGCACCGTGGCGTTGTTGCCCAGATGCAGCACCGCGATCGTCACGATGAAGGCGAGGAAGAACCAGTTCGCCACATAGATATGCGGCTCCTTGCGCTTCCACAGCGTCGCCATGAAGACGAGGAAGAAGGCGACCCAGACCACCGTCAGGAACAGGTCCGCGTACCATTCCGGCTCGGCATATTCCTTCGACTGGGTAATGCCGAGCAGGTAGCCCGTGCCGGCGATCAGAATGAAGAAGTTGTAGCCCAGCACCACGAACCAGGGTGAAATGTCACCGGCGAGGCGCGCCCGCGATGTGCGCTGCACGACGTAGAGCGCCGTCGCGATCAGCACGTTGCCGCCGAAGGCGAAGATCACCGCCGAGGTGTGCAGCGGGCGCATGCGCCCGAAATTCGTCCAGGGAAGATCGAAGTTCAGCGCCGGATAGGCGAGCTGGAAGGCAATGACCACGCCCACGAGAAAGCCCGCGATGCCCCAGAACATCGCCGCCACCACGCCGAATTTCACGGGGCCCATGTTGTAGTTGGGCTTGCCGTCGATTTCCTGCGGAACCGGTTCCGCAGGGCGATCATAGTAACGGTTGATGATCGCGAATACGGAAGCGATGCTCGCCGCTGCGAAAAGATAGGCATGGAAAGCATATTCCGCTTCCCACGCATTCGCCGCCACGATGATGGAGAACAGCGCCAAAGCCGCCATCGCGACCGCCGTGCCACCTTCACCGATGGTCATGCGCTTGCCGGATCCGACCGGTGACGCGCCGATTGAGGCCATCTTCAATCCCCTGAACTGTTTGCCGGTAATTGGCTCCGCCCGACGAGATTCGGGCGCTCGCGGCAGTTTCAGCAGGGATGGCACCCCGCCGCCTTGATCTTTGTCAACAATGTGGCGGCGGATGTGTCGCAGGGGCGGGGATGTCGCATGCGTGCAACGGATGAGTGGAATGAAGACATGCACTCTTCCATGGTGTCTGGTTCGGGATCGTGTGCTTGCCGCCGTGAAGCCTGAAATCCGACTCACGCCCCCCTGCCCAAACCCGCACACGCGCCGTTGGTCACCTGCCTGTGGACCGCGCGTGCCTGCGGCGCCACAATGCGCGGCAAATAACGGGAGGATGCCTTAATGAGACTGATCGACAAGACTGCCATCGTCACCGGCGCTGCGCGCGGCTTCGGCTTCGGGATCGCGGAGCTCTTCGCGCGCGAGGGGGCGCGGGTCGCGCTGCTCGATCTCGACGAAGAGGGCGCGATCGCCGCTGCGGGCCAGATCGGCGGCAATGCCGTGGCGCTGCGCTGCGACGTGGCCGATTTCGCCGATGTCAAACGCGCCGTCGACGCCGTGATGGAGAGCTTCGGGCACATCGACATTGTGGTCAATAATGCCGGTATCAGCCACCACAACAAGCCGATGCTGGATGTGACGGAGGACGAATTCGACCGCGTCTTCGCCGTCAACGTGAAATCCATCTACAACATGACCCACGCAATCGTTCCGCTGATGCGCGCGGAAGGTGGCGGCAACATCCTCAATATCGGCTCCACTGCCGGCATCCGCCCGCGCCCCGGCCTGACCTGGTACAATGCTTCGAAAGGCGCGGTGAACCTGCTGTCGAAATCCATGGCCGTCGAGCTCGCGCCGGACCGTATCCGCGTCAACGCGCTCGCCCCCGTCGCAGGCGAGACGCCGCTTCTCGCGACCTTCATGGGCGAGGATACGCCGGAAAAGCGCGCCGCCTTTGTCGCGACGGTGCCGCTGGGCCGCCTCTCGACGCCGCGCGATATCGCCAATGCCGCGCTGTTCCTGTGCTCGGACGAGGCCGAGATGGTCACCGGTACCGTGCTCGAGGTCGATGGCGGACGCTGTATCTGACACTCAGGGCGCCGTATGCGTATCGGTGAATGGAAACGGGGTGCAGCGTGCAGACAGGGCACGCTCCGTGGCCGTTTCCGCGAGGCCGGGCAGGGGAGCGAGAACGCGAAAGGCTACGAAGCCCTGGGGCTCGGGGGCCGTGACCCGTATGCCCCCTGCAAGCGGGTCCTGCGCGCTGACGGTTGGCGCCCCGTCTTCTGCATCTGCCGATGTGGCGCGCCGGGCCTCGTCTTCGAAGCGCTGTTCCGGCGTCATGATCAGAACGTCCATCTCGGCGTCTTCGACGGCGCGGTCGGTGAGCGTGAAATAGACGCCGGTACCCCGGCTGTGGAACGACACCGACTGAAAATGCGCGCCCATGCCGAAAGTCACCCGCAGAGGCGCCTCGCCCAGATCATAGGCGCAGGCGGAAAGCGCGGTTGCCGGGTCGTGATGCGTCGACCAGCCGCGCGTTTCCGGGCCCGAGAGCAAGACCGCTTCACCGTCCTCCCGCACCGGTTGGAGCCGCGAGAGCGCGTCCTGCTGCGAGACGAAGGGTAGCAGCAGGATCGCGCCGACATGCGCGATCGAAGCGAGGACCAAGGCGCAGAGGGTTGCAAAGGCGAAACGACCAATGATGCTCATTCCGTACATTCCAGGCGCGTGATTTCGGGCAGCATCTGCGCAGTGAAGCGGGTCAGCGTGCCGCTCGCCGGAGTATCATACAAGCGCAAGGCGATGCTGAAGCCGCCGCCATCGGGGGGGCGCAGCCAGTTGCCAGCCTGGGGCTGCGGAGAGATCGCAATGCGCAATGCGCCGTCTTCGGGGCGCGTGATGCGCACCGATGTGGTCGCGAACCGTTCGTTCTGCCAGCCATCAGGCAGGCGACCGCTCGCATCCTGCAGCGTCAGGCTCCAGAAGCGTGCGGATGGTGTGGTGCCGGTGATGCTGTAGACGCAATCACTGCGTAGCGGACGGTCAAGCGAATCCGTGTTGGCACGAAAGGTCAGGCCTTCGCCGGCGGCAAGGGGAATATCCGCGCTGCGGGCGAGACTCGCGCGGGTATAGGGATCGATCTCGCGTGTACCGATCTGCGGGTGGACCTGCCACGGCCCGGCCTGCTGCACGCCGAAGGCGAACTCGCTTTCGACCACGCGATAGGCGCTGTAGAGGCCGAGCGCCGCGCCGCCCGCAACCGCATAGGCGACGAGCAGAATCGTATAGACGGAAGATATGAATTCGCGGATGCTCCGGCGCATCAATCCGGCCCGTGCAGGGATAAAGGGATCAAAGGGTTAACCCGACGACCGGGGCTGTTCAAGGCATTGCGATCCGAAAGGCCGCATTGGGGCGCGGACTTGCCAGCTCCCGCGCGGGCCGCTAACCCCGAAGCAGGGCGCGGCAAAGACGGAGCTGATGCGCGATGAACATCCTGTCAATCCAGTCGCATGTCGCTTACGGGCATGTCGGTAACGCCTCTGCGGTTTTCCCGATGCAGCGGCTCGGCTGTGAGGTCTGGCCTATCCATACCGTGCAATTTTCCAACCATACCGGTTACGGCGACTGGACGGGACGCGTCTTCGACGGACCGGCGATCGAGGAACTGGTCGATGGCATCGCCGCGCGCGGTGTTCTCGGGCGCTGCGACGGGGTGCTGTCGGGCTATATGGGCTCGTCCGATATCGGCAACGCGATCCTCTCGACGGTCAACCGCGTGCGCGAGGCGAATCCGGCAACGCTTTACGCCTGCGATCCGGTGATCGGCGATGTGGGGCGTGGCGTCTTCGTGAGGCCGGGTATCCCGGAATTCATGCGCGATCATGCCGTGCCCGCAGCGGATCTGATCACGCCCAACCAGTTCGAGCTCGAGTATCTCTCCGGAATGGCGACGCCCACCCTCGCCGCAGCGAAGCAGGCTGTCACGCGTATTCATGCGCTGGGGCCACGCGTCGTGCTCGTCACGTCGCTCCATACGGATGACACGCCGCCCGATGCGATCGACATGCTGGCCGGGGAGGGCGGAGCGTATTGGCGGGTGCGCACGCCCAAACTGACGGTCTCGGTGAACGGGGCGGGGGATGCGATTTCGGCGCTGTTCTTCGTGCATTACCTGCGAACACGCCGTGCCGATGCGGCTCTGGCCCAGGCTGCGGCATCGATCTACGGGCTGCTCCATCGCACGGAGGCGGCAGGTTCTCGGGAAATCCTGACCGTGGCGGCGCAGGACGAATTCGTCGCGCCGTCACAAAAATTCCGCGTAGAGCCCGTCTGAGCGTGACGTCAGCCGGGCCCTGGCGGGACGATCAGCGCACCATGTTGATGGTGGCTTCCATCAATTGCTGCGACGTGGTCACCACGCGCGTATTGGCCTGATAGGCCTGCTGCGTGACGATCATCTTGCTGAATTCCTCGGCGATATCGGCGTTGGACTGCTCCACCGCACCGCCGATGATGCGCGCGCCCTCCGGCGAGAAGGTCGGTTGACCCGAGTCGATGGTCTGCTCGAATGTGCCGCCGTCGCGCGGCTTCAGCATGTTTGGTGCCGCAAACTGTGCCACGGCGACGCGCGCGATGGCAAAGGACTGGCCGTTCGAGTAAATGCCGGAGATGCGTCCGTCGCTCGAGATCGAGATATCCTGCAGCACGCCGGCCGGGTAACCGTCCTGGCTGAGTTCGAGACCCTGGATCAGATTGTTCGGTACGGCGAACTGGCGCAGGCCCTCTGTACCGAAGTTGATGTTGAGGGGTTCTGACAGGGCCTGTCCGTTGACCGTCGTACCGGTTGCGATCGTGTAGCTGGACGGGGAGCCCGGGTCCAGCGTGCCATTGGTCTGGAACTCGACCGGCGCGGCGCCGAGCCGCGTCCACATTGGAGTGGCGCCCGTCGCTGAGGCGTCGTTTTGGTAGAACAAGGCCCATTCATCATCGGCGAGCTTGCCCCAGCGCAACTGCAGATCGATGGGCGCACCAGCCTCGTTGTAGACCACGACCGAGCCCCCGCTGATCGTGCGTGAAAGGAAGTTCGAGGATTCATTGGCCTGAATGTTTGGCCATGTCCCGGCATTGAACGGCGCGCCGGTCGCCGCGTTGTCGGCGATCGTATCGATGTTGTTAGCGTTGTAGTAGTTCGTCCCCGCTGTCGATGGCAGCACGGCGGAATATTCCACCTGCTCCGAAGCGCTGGCCGGCACGGTCGTGTCCGTGATGCGCAGAATGCCGTTTGTGCTGGTAATCAGGCCTTCGAGGTTGATCGAGTCGCCACGCAGATACATGCCTGCGCCGTTGACCAGATAGCCGTCCTTGTCGAGCTGAAAGTCGCCGCGGCGTGTGAACAGGTTGTTCTCGCTGAACACCGGCTGGCCGTCCCGGAAACCGGAGATCTGACTGACCGAGATGAAACCCGAGCCGTTGATCGCGATGTTTGTATTCTTGCCCGTAGGCAGAATATCACCCTGCAGGCTGATTGCCTGGGCGGATTGGGCGCGCACCGAACCCGCAATCGCCTGCTCGCGCGGGCTGTCGATCACGAGATCGACGAAGCTGGTATCCATGCGCTTGTAGCCGACGGTCTGGGAGTTGGCGACGTTTCCCGAAATATTCTCCATGGCGTAGGATTGCGAACGCAATCCCGCAACGGCGGTTTGAAGAGCCCCGAAGATACCCATAACTCACTCCTGACATACAGCGATGTTGCCGATGGATCAGCAACCGGCGTGCCAGTGTCCCGGAGCCTGAAAATCTATTGAAAACTGTTATTGTCTCAAAGGCTTGGGGGGATCCGGTGATGTGGCACCGTACCGTTATCGGCGTGTGAGTGCCCCAGCGGGCGCCATTCCTGCCGGGCGGACGGCAGATTTTGCCGGGCCATTTCTGCCTGGCGCGCCGATCTTAAGGCTTCATTAACGCAGATTGCGCTTTGATTAATGCCATCGAATCGACACCGTGCTGGAAACACGCAAGGCCATGGCAGCAACCGCTCTCACCGAAACCGAAAAGCCCTCGGACGGGATCGACGACAGCGCCGAATTCGAGTCGCTGACGGGTCCGCAGCGCGCTGCATTGTTTCTCCTCATGCTGGGCGAGGAACACGGTCGCACCATATGGGCCATGCTCGACGAGGAAGAGGTGCGCACGGTCTCGCATGCCATGGTGCAGTTGGGTACCGTGGATGCTAGCACGGTCGACCGCCTGATCGTGGATTTCATCCATCGCGTCTCGAACTCCAGTGTGTCCGGCTCGGTCGAGCGCACCGAGCAGCTTCTGATGAAGGTGTTTCCGGCTGATCAGGTGGCCACCATCATGGCAGAGATCTACAACACCTCCGGGAAGCGGATCTGGACGCGGTTGTCGCAGATCGATGCGGAGATCCTTGCGAACTACCTGCGCAACGAATACCCGCAGACCGTCGCCGTGGTGCTTTCACGCGTGCGCCCCGATCACGCGGCGCGGGTGCTCACGATGCTGCCCGATGAATTCGCCATGGACGTGGTCAATCGCATGCTCAAGCTTGAGGTCGTCCAAAAGGAAGCACTGCACCATATCGAGGAGACGTTGCGGCTCGAATTCGTCGGCGCCGTCGCCCAGACCTCGCGGCGTGACGCCCACGAGACCATGGCAGAGGTCTTCAACGCTTTCGATCGCCAGACCGAAACCCGCTTCCTCTCGGCGCTCGACGACGTCAACCGTGAGGCGGCCAAGCGTATCCGCGAACTGATGTTCACCTTCGAGGATCTGACCAAGCTCGATGCCGGCGGCATGCAGACATTGATCCGCTCCGTCGAGCGTGATGTGCTTTCGCGGGCGCTCAAGGGCGCACCGGAGCAGGTGCGCGCCTCCTTCTTCTCCAATATGTCCCAGCGCGCGGCCAAGAACCTCCAGGACGAGATGGACGGCCTCGGACCCATCCGCCTCAAGGAGGTTGACGAGGCACAGCTCGCGATGGTCAACAAGGCGAAGGAACTGGCTGATTCCGGCGAGATCATGATCTCCAAGAACAACGCCGACGACGAACTGGTCTATTGACTCGGCTCAGCCGACGAAGGCCCGCTCGACCACGTATTCGCCCGGGCGGGCATTCGAGCCCTCTGTCAAGCCGGCCTTCTCGCACAGGGCCTTGCAATCGGCGATCATTTCCATCGAACCACAGATCATGACGCGGTCATGTGCGGGATCGAAGGGGGCGACACCCAGATCCGCGAAGAAGGAGTCGTTTTCGATTGCGGTGGTGATGCGCTGTTCGCGTTCATAGGGCTCGCGGGTCACGCTGGTCCAGTGGCGCAGGCGCCCGGTGGCGAATTCCGAGACGAGCGGATCCTCCTTGATCGCCGCGACGAGATCCTCGCCGTAGCGCAATTCCGCGATTTCCCGGGTGGTATGGGTAAGGATGACCTCCTCGAACTTCTCGTAGGTCTCCGGATCGCGGATCAGACTGGCGAAGGGGGCGATGCCGGTGCCCGTCGAGAGCATGTAGACACGCTTGCCGGGAAGCAGCGCATCCAGCACAAGGGTACCAGTGGGCTTCTTCTTCATCAGGACGGTGTCGCCGACCTTGATCTTCTGCAGATGTTCGGTCAGTGGGCCGTCCGGCACCTTGATCGAGAAGAATTCCAGCTCGTCATCCCAGGAGGGGCTGGCAATGGAATAGGCGCGAAACACGGGGCGCTCGGCATTGGGCAGGCCGATCATGACGAACTCGCCCGAGCGGAAGCGCAGGCTGGCCGGACGTGTGATGCGGAAGCGAAACAGCCGGTCGGTATAATGCTCGACCAGGGTCACCGTCTCGGCATGGGTATTGGCCGGGATCGGGAATTCCGTATTGGCGCTCGCCGGTACCGCCTGATCCATCACGCTCTCCTTCGCCTCATATCGCGCTGCTTCTACTTAGCATCCCTGACGCGTGCGTAAACAGTGCCACATGCCTTTCACCCATGCGCGCGAGGTATGGCGACAGGATAGTGCCATGGCCGAATCGAAGAATACGGGCGTCTCCGCATGGATCGCCTGTTTAGCGCGAAACGCCAACGGCGGCGCAAGGCAGTCCAATACCGCAATTCAGGATGGGTATTTCTGCTTGTCCGGTGCTGCGATCCGCTTTAGGGGATGGCGTCAGCGCCGGTGGTCATGTAATCCATTGCGCGAACATCGCCCTTGCGTGCAAGACGTCTGCGCGCCAACTCGGCTGTATCGGCCATCACCGCTCGCAACGGGAGCCCGAATATCGTGATCCGGAAGACCAACGCCTTCTCACTCTTCGCCGCCCTCGGTCTGATCCTCGCCGCACCGTCCGGCCTGACATCCGCGCATGCACAGGAGCGCGAATTCCGCATCGGGCTGATCACGCCGCCGGCGCATGTCTGGAATCAGGAAGCTGCTGCGCTCGGCGAGACGCTCGCCGAATTGTCCGACGGGCGCTTCAGCCTGTCGATCTACCCGTCGGGCCAGCTGGGCAACGAGAGCACCATGCTGCAGCAATTGCAGACCGGCGCGCTTGACATGGCCTGGCTCACCACGGCGGAAGTGACGACGCGGGCGCCCGATATCTCGGCCCTGCACGCGCCCTTCCTCGTCGAGAATATCGCGGATGCGGCGAAGGTGCTGCGCAGCGACGTTGCGCGTGAAATGCTCGATACGCTGCCTTCAGCCACCGGCACGGTCGGCGTCTGCTATGCCATGACGGGCATGCGCCAGCTGATGACGCGCAATCCCATCGATGATGTGTCGGACCTGTCGGGGATGCGTTTTCGCATTACCCCCGCGCCGCCGATCCGCAGCTTCTTCGAAATGCTCGACGCGGCGCCGGCGCCGATGCCTCTGACGCAGGTCTATGATTCGCTCGCCAATGCGCAGATCGATGCGATCGACATGGATTTCGAATCGATCATCAATTTCCGCTATTACGAGCACGCGCCCAACATGATGGTCACCAACCATCACATGTTCGGCATGGTCGCGCTGATCTCGGGCCGCGTCTGGGCGCGCCTGTCGTCGGAGGATCAGGAAATCCTGCGCGAGGCGGTGCAGCTGCATTGCGACCGCACCATCGACCGTTTCGTGGAAGAGGAGGATGAAAAGCTCGCCCGCCTTCGCGAGGCCGAGGGGCTGACCATCACCGAGGATGTGGGGCCGGATTTCTTCGGCGATATCGTCGAACGTTGGGATGCCGAATGGGCCGAGCGTACGCCCTATGTCGCGCGTCTGCGTGAACTCGTGGCGGGTTTCTGATGGGCGGGGGTAACCCGCTCCCGGCGACGGTGTGAGTGGCATCGTGCGGGGCGCGGTCATGTTCGAGGCGATCCGCAAGGTCTCGCGCTTGTTCGCGGCGATCGACCGGGTGCTGCTGACAGCGCTGATCGCCGCCATCACGCTGCTCGTCCTGGCCAATGTCGCTGCGCGCAGCATGGGCTTCACCATCGCATGGGCGGATGAACTCGCCGTCTACGCCATGATCATGGCCGGTTTCGTCGGCGCGTCGCTGATGCTGCGCCTGCGCACCGCGCCCAGCGTGACGCTGCTGCATGAGATCCTGCCCGAGCGCGTCGTGCGGCTCCTGCGTATCCTGATCGCGCTCACCGCGATCGTCTTCGCAGGGCTACTGCTCTGGATGTGCTGGCTCTGGTTCGATCCGGTCGGGCTCGCCGCAGCCGGTTTCGACATACGCCGATTCGAGGGCGCGACGTTCAACTTCATCTATACCGAGACGACGCCGGTGATGGGCCTGCCATCGGCGTATCTCTTCCTCGTCATGCCCTGGTTCGCGCTTACCGCGCTGGCCCATGCCGCGACCAATCTCGCCGAAGATGCTGGTATGATCGCGCCGCCGACCGAACCGCCCGCCGCCGATGCGAACGGGGAGGGGGCGGCATGACCGGGATCACGCCGCTCGTCTTCATCGCGCTGCTCGTCATCGGCGTGCCGATCGGCCTCGTCCTGTGTCTGGCCGCCTTCGCGTATATCCTGGCGAGCGGCAATGCCGTGCTGCTCGAATCCTATCCGCTCAAATTGTTCTCGAGTCTCGACAATTTCGGTCTGCTGGCGATCCCGCTCTTTATCCTGATCGGGGAGATCATGAACGGGGCCGGGATCACCACGCGCCTCGTGCGGCTTGCTGCCGCCTTCATCGGGGCGGTGCGCGGGGGGCTTGCCTATGTGAACCTTCTGGCGAACATGTTCGTCGCCTCGATCCTCGGCTCGGCCACGGCGCAGATCGCCATGATGAGCCAGGTGATGGCGCCGGAAATGCAGCGCGCGGGCTATGACCGCGCCTTCGCTGTCGGGGTGACAGCTTTCGGCGGCCTGCTCGGTCCGATCATCCCGCCCTCCATCGTTTTTGTGGTTTATGCTGTGCTGGCCCAGGTCGCGGTGCGTGACATGCTCATCGCCGGCATCCTGCCCGGCCTGCTGATGACGGGGTTGTTTCTGGGCACCGTCGCGCTGATGGGATTGCGCTACAATTATCCGCGTGGCGAACGCCTGAGCTGGGGTGAGCGCGGCAGGGCGCTTCTGCGCGCGCTTCCCATGCTCGCCATTCCCGCCGTCATCGTCGGCACCATTCTTGCCGGAATCGCCTCGCCGACGGAGAGCGCTGCGATCGGGGCGCTCGTCGCGACGCTGATCGGGTTGTACTACACGCGCACCCTCAAACTCTCCGATTTTCCGGCGATCCTCCTGCGTACCGGGCTGAACACGGCGCTCGTGCTCTTCCTCGTGGCGGCGGCGGGGGTCTTCTCCTGGGTGCTGATCTTTGGGCAGGTGCCGCAGACGGCGGCGATCTGGATCCAGGACGTGGCGACGACGCCAACGGCCTTCATGCTGCTGGTTCTCGTCATGCTCCTGATCGTCGGGACGGTGATCGACGGGATACCCGGGTTGATCATGGTCGTGCCGATCCTCCTGCCGATCGCGACCGGTATCTATGGCATCGACCCGCTGCATTTCGGCGTTGTCGTGTCGATCAATCTGATCCTCGGCCTTCTGACGCCGCCCGTCGGGATTGGGCTCTATGTCGCGGCGAGCGTGACCAATGTCAGCGCCTTCGCCGTCTTTCGCATGGCGCTACCGTTCTTCCTCGTCGCCTGTATCGCACTGATCGTACTGGCTCTGGTGCCGTGGTTCTCGCTGGCGCTGCTGTGAGTCTCTTGATCTCGGCCCCTTCAACTCAGCCACTTTCCTGGAACGCGGCTGCGTGGCATCCTGTTGTCAGGGGAT
>NZ_DATGCW010000160.1:0-2934 GCF_035311605.1 Saliniramus sp. | reverse complement strand
GCAAACCGCTTTAACCCGAAGCAATATCAGGAAAGGATCGCCCCCATGGACGGACAGGCCCTGCGCGCGCTGCAAGCACCGCTCAAGCAGCAATATCGCGATGATGCCGATGCCGCGCTCATCACGCTCTCCGCGAAAGGCTCGATCGATGCGCAGGGCATCGCCTGCAAGGTCGATACGGGCCGTGCGCTGGCCGTGGCCGGGCTGCACCCGGCCACCGGCGGCAGCGGCGCGGAACTGTGTTCAGGCGACATGCTGCTTGAAGCGCTCGTCGCCTGCGCGGGCGTCACGCTGAAGGCGGTGGCCACTGCCCTCGGCATCGAATTGCGCCGTGGTGACGTGCATGCCGAGGGCGTGCTCGATTTCCGCGGCACGCTCGGCGTCGACAAGGAGGCGCCGGTCGGCTTTCGCGAGATCAATCTCACCTTCGATGTCGAGACCGATGCCGACCAGGAGCAGCTCGACCAGCTCCTGAAGCTGACCGAACGCTATTGCGTGGTCTTCCAGACGATCAACACCAGGCCCGCGCTCAACGTCACCATGAAGCGGGATTGAAGCGCCGATTGCCGCTCAGGAGCCGAAGACTTCCGCGCAGCGCGAAAACGAGAAGCCGCGACCCTGGGTGTCGCGGCTGATCCGCACCTGCTCGATGATACCCGCGTCATCCACGGATATCTGCGCCTCACAGACCAGATCCACCCGCTCGGCAGGCCGCACGATCACATCCTGGGTGACGCCCGGAAAGCCGATCGAGGCGGATGTCGTCGTCGAACGCGTCATCGTTCTCCCCGGCCCCTGATGGATGGTGCGCGAGCGGGTCTGCGAGGAACCGAAGGTCTGCCCGCCGACGGTCGTGCTGCGGATCTGCGCCGGGCGCGTGAAGCTGTCCTCGCCGCCGCGCCAGGTATAGATCGTGCCCCCGCCCGAGAGCGCATATTCCGAAACCGGCGGACCATTCATGACGAAGAACGAATCGACGGGCTGGCCGATCCATTCACCGCGCATGTTTTCCGCGACTTCCTGCGTCGTCTGGCAGGCCGACAGCCCTGCCGCTGCGACGATGACAAAAAGCAACTTCTTCATACCCGATCCGCCCCCGTTTCGCGCCCGACTTTAGCCGAGGCCGTCGGAACTGCAAGCGCCTGAGCCGGTCGCCTTTCCGCTTTTCCCTTCGCCATGAGGCCCTGCATTTGCTGCAACGCATCAAATTCATGCAGCCGAACGCCTGTCAGACGTGCAAATGCCCAGTTTTCGGGAATCACGGGTCCCGGTTGCACCGTGTTATCATCGTCATATGCCCCGGGTAAGCCTTATCCGGATGGCGCGCGCCGACAAGAATGCTAATTCACCTTGTGTGCACCGCAAAAAGGACCAGTCCATGAGCGAAGCGATCGGCAAGGAAACCGAGGCAAATCCCGGTACGGGCGAACTCGCCGGCAAGGTCGGCCTTGTCGTCGGCATCGCCAATGACAAATCCATCGCGGCCGGCTGCGCCCGCGCCTTTGCGGAGGCCGGTGCCGAACTCGCCATCACCTATATGAACGAGCGGGCCAAACCCCATGTGGCCCCCGTCAGCGAAGCGCTCGGCGCCGAGCTGCTGCTCCCGCTCGATCTTGCCGATGACGTCCAGCTCGCAGCCGTGTTCGACGCCGTCGCACAGAAATGGGGCCGGCTCGATTTCCTGCTGCATTCCGTCGCCTTCTGTCCGCGCGAGGATCTGCACGGGCGCGTGGTCGATTGCTCGCGCGACGGTTTCACCCAGGCCATGGACATTTCCTGCCATTCCTTCATCCGCATGGCGCGCGCTGCCGAACCGCTGATGCGCGACGGCGGCAGCATCATGACGGTGAGCTATTACGGCGCCGAGAAGGTCGTCGACCATTACAACATCATGGGCCCGGTCAAGGCGGCGCTCGAAGCCGCGACGCGCTACATGGCCGCCGAGCTCGGTGCGGTGGATATCCGCGTCAACGCGCTGTCTCCCGGCCCGATCGCCACCCGCGCGGCCTCGGGCATCGATCATTTCGATGCACTGATCGACGATGCCCGCGCGCGCTCGGCCGAGGGTCGCCTCGTGACGATCGGGGAAGTCGGCGCGGCGGCACGCTTCCTCGCGAGCGACGGTGCTGCCGGCATGACGGGCAACGTCATGTATGTCGATGCCGGTCGCCATATCCGCATGTGAGCCGATTCGCCTGAACCAGCCCCAGAAAGAGGCTCGAAATGGATTATATCGAGAACCGCACCTTCGACGAGATCGCCGTCGGCGACAGCGCCGAGATCACGCGCAGCCTGACACGTGAGGATATCGACGTCTTCGCGGTGATGTCGGGAGACGTGAACCCCGCCCATCTCGACGATGACTACGCACAAAAGGGCCATTTCCACCGCGTCATCGCCCATGGCATGTGGGGTGGCGCGCTGATATCCGCCGTGCTGGGCACCCGCCTGCCCGGCCCGGGGACGATCTACCTCGACCAGTCCCTGCATTTCCGTGGCCCGGTCGGTGTGGGCGATACGATCACGAGCAGCGTCACGGTCACGGCCAAGAATGCCGAGAAGGGCCATGTCACGCTCGCCTGTCTCTGCACCAACCAGAAGGGCGACGAAGTCATCAGCGGCGAGGCGCGGGTGCTCGCGCCGCGCGAGAAGGTGCGACGTCCGCGCGCCATCCTGCCGGAGATCACGCTGCATGCGCCGAGTGCGCGCTTCAAGGCGCTCGTCGAGCAGACCCGCGAGCACGATCCGCTGGTCACTGCCGTGGTGCATCCCTGCGACGAACTGAGCCTAGACGGCGCCATACGCGCCGCGCGCGAGCGCATCATCCGCCCGGTTCTCGTGGGGCCTGAAGCGAAGATCACCGCTGCCGCCGAAAAGGCGGAACTCGATATCAGCGAATTCGAGATCATCGACGTGCCCCATTCCCATGCTGCC